>CANHVD010000005.1 GCA_947463775.1 Planctomycetaceae bacterium
CAGAGGAACCATCCAGAAGATGTCATACACGCCGTTGAACTTGCCCAGATTCCAGAACACGTTCATCGTGGCAAACATGGCACCGATCAGACAGATCGCAAACGTCGGACGACGTCCCAGGTATTGGCTCAGATGGCTGAACATGTAGATGCCGAAGAAGGCTCCGCAGTTCAGAACCAGTGAGGTAATACCGGACCACTTCTTGAGAGCGGCATCGAGCTCTGGTCCCTTGAGGCCTTCTGCTTCGAACACGGGTTTAAAGACTTCGCGCTGCAGGTCCGGTGTAAAAAATCCGATGCCCCACAAGCCAATGACACCAGCACTGGCCAGCAAAAGTCCGATGAGTGCTCGATAACGCAGCTCCGGATCCCCAAACAGTTCGCTGTATGAACCTAGTTGTTTCTTGACGCCATCAGTTGTCGATGCCGACTGCCAGCGTTCTGGTTCTTTGAGGCGACGTCGTACAACAAGCGACAACAAGGCTGGTGCTGTGCCGATCAGGAACATGGTTTGCCATGAGGTACCAGCCATTCCAATCAGAGCCGCCGTGATATTTCCCACCGCCGACAGCGCCTGCAGCAAACCCAGAGCATGAGGTCTTGCGCGAGACGGCATGACTTCAGCCACCAGTGAAACACCGACCGCGAACTCACCACCGACCCCGAGTCCTGTCAGGAATCTCCAGAAGCAAAAGTCCCAGAAACCTTTAGAGAACGCACTGATCCCGGTAAACACGGAGTACACGATGATCGTGATGAGCATTGTTTTCACACGTCCCCAGCGGTCACCGAGTACGCCGAAGATCAGACCACCGGTCGCCCATCCAATCAAAAAGATGGAGGTTGCGTAACCGCCGTGTTCTTTGCGTGTAGCACTAAGTTCATCGTTTCGAGCCTTCTCCCAGGCGGCAACTCGTTCCTTATGCTTCTCTTCGGCTTCACCGGGTTCGGCTGCAGGTGGATCGGCGGGTTCCATCTGAATCAACTCGTTCATTGCCAGCGGTCGAGCCAGCGTGAACAGTTGCTGGTCCATCGTGTCAAACAACCACCCGAGGGCAGCCACCACGAAGACGAACCAATGATAGCTGTTAAGTTCCTTGTACCATGGTCCAGTTGCTTTTGAGGTAGGCTCATCTTTGGAAGGAGGAATGTCGGCGTGCAAGGATAGGTCTCCCGGAGACGGCCAGAGGCCATCTGCTAGTGCAGGTGTCACAGAAATCTGGGCAGAGGACGCTCGGTATTCCTCGAAAAGGTTTCCGAACGCTCCGCACTCTGTCAAATCGGGCGACCTGGTTCAACCGACACAGGGCATTCCCGGGCTACGCGGCGATAATTTGATGGACGGAGCAGTCCTTTCTCCGCAGAACTACACGCTCTCCATCACTTGCCCGGCGAAAGCCCCCGCCGTAGCAGCAATTCCGGGTAATCCACTTTGACCAGATACAGCCCTTCAGCTGGCGCCGTGATTCCAGCCTGAGCACGGTTCTGTGACTGAATGATTTGCCCGACAAACTGCGGCTCATACTTGCGGCGGCCGACTTCCATCAGCGTGCCCACGATGGCTCGAACCATGTTGTACAGGAATCCATCAGCCATGACTTCGAACACGATTAACGGGCGATCAAAGTTCTGATAAGGGCGACCGTGGACAGGGTTCCAGTCATGAGGCGATGACCATGGTTGCCAGCCTTCGACCCGCTGGATAGTCGCCTCCATGATGTTTCGTACACTGCTCGACTTGTTCGGATACTGAGTTTCAAAGCAGCGGAAATCATGAGTACCCAGAAGGTGTTGAGTTGCCTTGGCCATCAGATCCACGTCCAGATGAAATCGGCATCGATGGACGAAGCGGTTCAGAAACGGCGGCGCGACATCACTGTCACAGATCACATAGCGGTAGCGTTTTCTGACCGCTGAATACGTTGCATGAAATGCTGACTCAACGTCTGCGACACTGACGATCGTGATATCTTCCGGCAGATAACATTGCAGGCCTCGTCGGACATTCTCAATGGGAATGTTGCAATCCGTATGGAAATTGGCCACCTGTCCAATCGCATGAACGCCGGCATCCGTACGCCCCGCGCAGAAGACGCGAGGAGATTCGCCGGTCAGACGCTGGACAGCTCGCTCCACACATTCCTGAACTGATAGTCCGTTGGGTTGAACCTGCCAGCCGCGATAGGCCGTTCCGTCGTAAGCAATAGTCAACATGATATTGCGTCGAGCTGACGGGTTCTCTTCTGGTTGCGTAGTTCCCGAATTGAGTTCGTCATCGCAGTCCGGATTGATTGGAAACATAGACATCAGAAAACGAGCCAATCACAACAGGCCAAAAGAAATCATGATTTGAATGTTCGGTTTAACAATATTCGAGAGTCAGCCACAGAGAAGTCAGGTTGTCGCCGCCTGAATGGTTGTTTATCAAAGAGAAGATTTTTGTCGGAGAATGCCGCCGAGTGTACACGAATTCTGAACGCCGGAAGCATCAGCGTCCAGCTCCCGGCAGATTATGCCGCTCTGCAAATTCACAGACAACGCCTGAAATGAATCTGCGGGTTGAGCAACGAATTCGAATTCTGTTTGTTGCTCCGTAAGCTGTTTCCGAATGATTCTCTTTTTATCATCGGCTCGGCGGCAGGCGGCGTCTCGTGAGACTCGATCGCCGAAGACACTACGGAGATCTGTCTCCAATGCCGCCAATTCACGGTGCGTACTCGACAGATCAAGGTTCATTGCCCACTCTGATTCAGAGCACACGGATGTCGCTCAACATCAACGTAATACGACGCTGCGTCTGGCGACTTGATCGCCGAGTAGCCGTCTGCACGCCTTGCTCACACCGAGCAAAGTTGGTGGTGTTGCTTGCCGTGTTGATGTTGAGTCCTGGCTGTTCTTCAAATTATCAGTGGCGAAAGACGGTGGCCAATGATACTTCCGTGGTCAATTCTATCTCCCGGAAGGTAGATGAGCCGCAGGTGGAGATCATGCAGGCGGCTTTGACATCCGCTCCGATCACCATGCGAGATCGGGACCGCCTGGAGTCGCTGGTCTATATGGAGTTAACGCTCCGACAGACGCTCGAAATCGCGATGCAGAACTCACAGGTTCTCCGCGAACTTGGTGGTGTCGCCCTGAAGAACCCCGACACGATTTCAACGAAATACGATAGCGCGCTCTGGCAGACTGATCCTCGTTACGGTAGGGAGGCTGCTCTGAGTGCCTTTGATGCACAGCTGGCGGCGACGGCTTATTTCAACAATAAAGATCAGACGTTCAACAACCCATTCTTCTCCGGCGGAACAAATACGTTTCAGCAGGACTTAAATGATTACTCAATGGAGTTGAGCAAACGGACGGTGACTGGCTCCCGTCTCGCGCTTCGAGGCATCAGCACTTACGACGCCAACAATGCACCCAGCAATACGTTCCCGAGTGCGTGGGATAGTTATGTCGAAGGCGAAATCCGGCAACCATTGCTCCAAGGTGGTGGCATGGAGTTCAATCGAATTGCCGGCCCTGGGGCGACTCCCGGCGTCTATAACGGTCTCCTGATTGCTCGTGTCAACAATGATATTTCTCAGACAGAGTTTGAAATCGCGGTGCGTGATTATGTCAGCAACGTGGTTAATGCTTACTGGGATCTCTACTTCGCCTATCGAGATCTCGATGCTCGCAGCGAGGCGATGAAGCGATCACTGATTGCCTGGAATCAGCTTAAGGCCCGAGCAGAAAACGATCTGGAGTCCGACGCAAGAGTTGCGCTCGCCAGCGAGCAATACTATCGCTTCAAAGCCGAAGTCGACGATGCCCTGACGGGGCGGGTGATTCAGGGGACTCAGAACAGAAACGGAAGCACCGGAGGAACTCTGCGTGGGTCCAGCGGCGTGCAGGTGGCAGAACGTCGTCTGCGACTTCTGATTGGCATGCAAATCAACGGTGATGAACTGATCCGCCCGGCCGAGGATCCTTCCGAGGCAGAGGTGATTTTCTACTGGGATACCGTGATGCAGGAAGCTCTGATGCGGCGGCCTGAATTGCGTCGCCAACAGTTGACGATTCATAAAAGTCAGATGGAACTCCTGGCGGCTCGGAACTTTCTGAATCCACAGCTTGACACGGTCGGTCGTTATCGGTTTCGTGGCTTTGGAGATGACCTGCTGGCTTCGTCCGGGCAGTCTTCATCGGTCGGGAATATGGCTGATGGAAAAAATCAGGAGTGGTATGTTGGACTCGAATACACGGTACCGCTCGGATATCGCAAAGGGCACCTGGCAGTTTCAAACGCTGAGATGCTGCTGACACGAGACCGCGCGATTCTGCAGGCGCAAGAGCGTGAGGTGGTCCATGACCTCAGCAACGCGATCGCAGATGCCGCGCGAGCCTATGAGGCTGTCACAAATGCCGAGAATCGCCTGAATGCCGCGAATAGTGTTCTGACGGCTTATGAGACTCAGGAGAAAAATGATCTGGATGTGGATGTCGATCGCCAGCTGGATGCTCAGCGTCGAGTTGTCGAGGCAGAGATACGCTACTATCAGGCCAAAGCGGAGTACGCAGTTGCACTCAAGAATGTGCATCTCGAAAAAGGCAGCCTCATGGGCTATACCGAGCTGCACATCCTTGACGGCGTTGTCCCCGTCATTAGAGAACAGGTCACTGTTGCGAAGACTGAAAGCAGCTCGGAATCACCAGAGGCCGAGGCTTCTGAAGTGGCGCCAACTCCATAGTGCCAGGTCGCAGAAGCTCACTGCGCCTGTTCTCATCTGCAATTTGCCTCGCCTGCGGTCATTCATTTGGCGAACTACGAGCTGACGTTCCGCATGCAGACGGCGGCTCCGGACTTGATTCGCATTGGCAATGAAGCTGCGGCGACTCGGGAATTGCATGGCGTCGACACAGAACCAACGGCGAGGTTCTGACACATGTGCCTGCTGGCCCGACGCATTGCGGACAGAGGCGGCTTCACATCGACGGGGTCTGATGCGTTCTGCTTCATGGCTTCGATCTTCGCCTTGCTCTCATCGATGGATTTCTGAATCGCTTCAAGTTTCTTCTCTACCTCAGCCGTGGTCTTCCGGCTTTTCTCAAGCACTTCTTGAGGATCAGGGGAACTGTCAGCACATCCCGTGACACACAGCAACATGATTGCGCAGGAATACCGGATCATACTCTTCTCAAGTATCTCGTGAGTGGTTTCGTGTATTCGCTTGAGAGGACAGGGTTGCCCCTCAGTTTTCACCGTTCTGGCGTTTCGCATCATTCTGAAGTTACTCGACCCCGTTACCATCCACTGCGGACAAGAACTGATTGATCAATCCTTCCGGGGCGTTGACGATGTGTTGTGGGCCTGGAAACGTGCCGCTTTTGACATCGTCGATATAGTCCCGGAAACCCTGGACTCGCTCTACCTGGATCGCCTGCTCCATCGCATAGAGATTTCGATACTGTTTTGTGTGTCGAGGATAGGGAGGAGCATGACAGCCGAGGATGTCTTCGGCGAACATGAACTGAATGTCACCGCCGCTGCCTGCACCAATCGACGAGGTGACCAGTCGAGTGCGTTTGGAGATTTCCGCAAGCAACTGAGCTGGCACAACTTCAACTTCAACGGCCCATGCTCCTGCTTCTTCGAATGACTTAATCTTTTCGAAGATCCACATCGCTTCTTCAATCGTTTTGCCGACCGCCCTGAGGCCTCCCGTCCAGGTGCTCAGGCGAGGTACCAGACCGGCGTGAGCTTCCACGGGAATGCCGGCATCAGAAACAGCCCGAATCAGTTTTGGTCCCCATTGGCACATGATTCCATCGGCACCAGCCTCCATCGCGATGTAGCCAGCTCGGACCGCTTCGTCCGCAGTCGCAATCTTTGTCAGCCCGATGCAGAACGTCATGAACGTATGGGACGCTGCTTTTCGCATCGCGATTGCGTCCGCCGGATTCGCTGGATCAAACTTGACCTTCAGCGTATCGATGCCCGCCTCTTCGGCTGCCACGGCCTCCCTCGTTGTGAAGGGCATTGTCTCCGTGAGAATGGTTTTGCCCTTCAAATCCTGAAGGTGTTTAACCGTGTAGTTGCGGGTTGCGTATTCTCCACCCAGAGTCATCGTTCGGTGGAGTCCTCGCTTGTGCGCGTCTCTGGGCGCCAACGCGCCAAATGGGTGTTCGTCAGATTTCATGGGTTTCGCAGACATAGAAACAGTGTGGCAAGACTTGTGTCGGCAATGAGATTCTCGAATCGTCTGCACAATTTCAACCAAGACAGCCCACCAGCCCCTACAGAACAAGAGCCTGATTGTTCGCTACACATCCAGAACAGATGACTCATGCGATTGCTTTAACCCACACTGGTCATATCGCCCGAGGTCGCGCGAGTGTCGGAACGGAGCAGTGAAGCATCCGCCAGGTTCTCACTCCGGTCTTGAGCACCAGAGCGGAGAAGAACTGAATCGAATGCCGCCTCTTCCGGTGTGATTGGAGCCGTGTGCGGATATGCACGACCACGCATCGGATCGTCTCCTTGGGCTCGATGCAGTTTTGTGAAGCGAGATGTTGAGGAGATAGTTTGCTCCATGGAGGATTCATGTGTGCCATTGCAATCGCCCACCGTTCTGCAACTGCGATAACCGCCAGCCTTCGATTTCTCCGTAAAATAGACTCCGGAAATGACCAGTTATGGATTCGGGCAGCGGCCCCATGTACATCTTTGTTCATTGCTGATGATAAGCACGCAGTGTGTGTTGAGTTTTTTGGCCTGACGGCTGCTGACTCCTTTTAATCGGCCCGCCTCATCTGGAAAACTTCGGAAAGAGTCGAACAGCAACGCTGCCCATGTGGATGATTATTGCGAGCATGTCCGGAAAAGGTGCTGTCCTGGTTCTGCGACTTAGAAATCTGATCGAGTCTGCGGATTGAACCGTTGCGAGTTTGAGATTCGAAGCGATGGAATTCTCTCGGTGGCGTATTCCCTACTGACTGGAGCAGAATATTTATGGAATTAACGGTGTGACTGGAACATGCCCCCGGTCATTATTACTCTGACATTTCACTGATGAAGTTTTAGACCTCATGGCCGTGTTTTCTGTGAAGGGTTGCGTTGTCTATGCGTTTCTTCTGTCTGACAGCAATTGCACTTTTTGTTGCCGTCCCCGCCTTTGGGCAGTCGGTTGAGCAGCCGAATCGCGTGAACCTGCCGATCGCAGATCCTGCGTTTAAAGGAAAGATCGGCGAGGCGTTCCGTGATTCTGTCCCGAGCTTCCCGCAGCCTCTGAGAGCTCCCGAGGGGAGTCCGAATGTCCTGTTGATTCTTCTGGACGATGTTGGCTTCGGGATGTGTTCGACCTTTGGTGGTCCCGTAGCCACGCCACATCTCGATCAACTGGCCGACAATGGGCTGAAGTACAACCGTTTCCATACGACGGCGCTTTGTAGTCCGACTCGCGGAGCACTGCTGGCGGGACGCAATCATCATTCCGTCGCGACCGGAGTCATCATTGAGATGGGAACCGGCTATCCCGGGTACACTGGAATCATCCCGAAGAGCACAGCGCTGGTATCAGAGACTTTGCGTGACAATGGTTACGCAACCGCGATGTTCGGCAAATGGCACAATACGCCAGAGCCTGACATTAGCCCAGCTGGTCCGTTCGATCGATGGCCCACTGGCCTGGGATTCGACTATTTCTATGGCTTCAATCAGGGCGAAACGCATCAGTACTATCCGACAATCTACCGCAATACAACCTGGGTTCCTCAGCCGAAGTCCCCGGAGGCGGGTTATCACTTTACAGCCGACATGACCGATGAGGCCATCGCATGGACTCGAAATATCCGTGCGGCTAGCCCGGACAAACCCTGGTTCAATTATTTCAGCACCTCCGGCATCCATGCGCCGCATCATGCTCCGAAGGATTGGCGAGATAAGTTTGTCGGGATGTTTGATCACGGCTGGGATAAGCAACGTGAGCTTACTCATGCAAAGCAGCTGGAAATCGGCATCATCCCGAAGTCGACCAAACTGACACCGCGTCCTGAAAGTGTTCCCTCGTGGGACAGTCAGTCGGCGGATGCACGCAAGGTGTATTGCCGACTGATGGAGAATTACGCGGCCTACATGGCTTACACGGATCACGAAGTTGGACGACTGCTCGACAGCTTGCGATCGTCAGGTGAACTCGACAACACTCTCGTCATGTACATCGTCGGCGACAACGGTGCGAGCGCTGAGGGTGGGCTGGAAGGTACGTTCAGCGAGATCGCCAGCTTGCTGGGCGTTCAGTTGGGACTGCAGAGCTCCATCGAACGCATTGATGAGATCGGTGGACCAGCCAGCGAACCTCATGTTCCTGTGGGCTGGGCCTGGGCGATGAATGCACCGTTTCAGTGGACAAAGCAGGTCGCTTCGCATTTTGGTGGAACTCGCAATCCCATGGTGATTCATTGGCCGAAGGGCATTAAGGCCAAAGGGGAGCTGCGTGAGCAGTTCCATCACGTGATCGACGTGGTGCCGACAATTCTGGAGGCTGCCGGAATTCCCGAGCCGACTTCTGTGAACGGGATTCCTCAAAAGCCAATCGAAGGCGTCTCCATGATGTACTCCTTTGATGATGGCAAAGCTGAAGATCGCCGCAAGACTCAGTATTTTGAGATGGCAACTAATAGAGCGATTTATCACGACGGCTGGGTCGCGTGCAGCAAGTATGGTTTGCCCTGGGAAACAGCCGGGCGAGGTGATGGCTTCATGACCGCGCCGTGGGAACTCTACAACGTCGATGAGGATTTCAGTGAGGCGAATGATCTGGCAAAGCAGTTTCCCGACAAGCTGAAGGAGTTGCAGCAGACATTTGCAGAGCAGGCGAAACTCTATGACGTGTTTCCTCTGGATCCACGTTTCTCTGAGAGAATGGATCCTTCGCTTCGTGTCTCGGGTAAACCAGTGACGAGCTGGAACTATTTTGGCAACGAAGTCTGGTTGCCCGAACCGATCGGTCCAAAGCTGTTTCCGCGTGCTCATGCCGTGTCGGCGGATTTGGAGATTCCGAAAGGCGGAGCCGAAGGTGTTGTAACCTGCGTGGGAGCATTCTCCTGCGGCTGGTCGCTTTATGTGAAGGACAGCAAACCAACATTCCGTTACACGTACTTTGATATCGCCGATGTTACAATTCAGGGCACAGAAGAACTACCAGAAGGCAAAGTGAATCTTCGAACCGAGTTCGTGCCGGATGGAACGCCTGTCGGCAGCGGTACATTAAAGATGTTTGTGAATGGAAAAGCGGCTGGCGAAGGCAAGGTGAAACGTTCAAGCTTTCGTCATGGGCTGGAACCCTTTGAAGTCGGACGTGACTCGATCACTCCGATTGATCCAGCTTACAAGGATCACGGGACGTTTCCGTTTACCGGAACGATTGAAAAAGTTGCTTTTGAGCTAACTCGAAATTAACGTCTCGAGGAAGAAGATAAATTGAACGGGAGCAAACAGAGGTAGCGGAGAAAACGCAGTCAGTCTCTGCGATTCTGTCTTGAACTCTGTTTACTCCGTTCCGTTCTGTCAAAAGCTCTCACGAGCGTGGGCATTGAAGAAGACAAATTGAACAGGAGCAAGCAGAGGTAGCGGAGAAAACGCAGTCAGTTTCTGCGATTCTGTCTTGTCTGTTTACTCCGTTCCGTTCTGTCAAAAGCTCTCACGAGCGTGGGCATTGAAGAAGACAAATTGAACAGGAGCAAGCAGAGGTAGCGGAGAAAACGCAGTCAGTTTCTGCGATTCTGTCTTGAACTCTGTTTACTCTGTTCCCTCCTTTTAAAAATCACAGGCAAAGAATCTGTCGTACTGGCCTCCAAATTTAGCACGCTTTCAAACTCTCTGGAGATTAACCTTGAACCCAGGCCGCTCGTGTTCTTTTGTCGCGATCATGCTGAGCATTCACTTAAGTTCCGCAGCGTTTGCTCAGGATGTGCTGCCACGTCCTCCGCAGCCATTCAAGGGTATGGTGAACCTTCGAGCAAAGGAGTCAAAGTCGGACTTTCCTCAGCCGATCAAGGCACCGGCGGGAGCTCCGAATGTTCTGCTGGTTCTGCTCGATGACGTGGGCTTCGGAGCGACGAGTACCTTCGGCGGTCCCTGCAATACGCCTACCTTCCAGATGCTGGCTGACAACGGCCTGAAGTTCAACCACTTCCACACCACAGCGCTGTGCAGTCCAACTCGAGCAGCCCTGATCACCGGGCGGAATCATCACTCCGTGCATACAGGAGTGATCACCGAAGCCGCCACCGGATTCCCAGGATACGACTCCGTGATGCAGAAGGACACAGCGACCGTTGCTGAAGTGCTGAAACAGAATGGATACGGTACGGCGTGGTTCGGGAAGAATCACAATGTTCCCGACTGGCAGACCAGCCAGGCTGGCCCGTTTGATCTGTGGCCAACCGGTCTTGGCTTCGACCACTTCTACGGATTCCTCGGGGGTGACACGAGTCAATGGCGACCGGCGGTGACAGAAGGAACCAAGCCGATTGACCCTTATCTTGGCGATCCCGATTACAACTTTGACTACGACATCGCTGATCAGGCCATCAAATGGATTGGTATGCAGAAAGCTGTTGCTCCGGAAAAGCCGTTCTTCTGTTACTACGCGCCGGGAGCCACTCACGCTCCGCACCATCCGAAGAAGGAATGGGTCGAGAAATACAAAGGCAAGTTTGATCAGGGCTGGGACAAGATTCGCGAAGAGACGTTTGCTCGCCAGAAGAAGATGGGCATCATTCCACAGGATGCTGTGCTGACACCACTTGCGCCGGGAATTCAAGCCTGGGATTCATGCTCGGCAAATGAGAAAAAGGCCTATGCGCGTTTCATGGAGGTCTACGCAGGGTTCCTGGAACAGACAGACTACAACGTCGGCCGAGTGATCGATTCCATTCGCAAACGAGGCGAGCTTGATAACACCATGGTGATTTTCATCGCCGGCGACAATGGAGCCAGCGCGGAAGGTAGCCGTCAGGGACTGCTCAATGAAATGACCTTCTTCAACGGTGTTAAGGAAAACATTGACGATGTTCTCGCCCGCGCTGATGAGATCGGATCCTGGAAGACGTACAACCATTATCCCGTCGGCTGGGCACACGCAATGTGTACGCCGTTCCAGTGGACGAAGCAGATCGCGAGCCACTTTGGAGGAACTCGCAATGGCATGGTGATTTCGTGGCCAAAAGGCATAGCAGCCAAGGGAGAATTGAGAACTCAATTCCATCACTGCATTGATGTCGTGCCTACAATTCTGGAAGCTTGTCACGTGACGATGCCGTCGTCGGTGAATGGTGTTACCCAAAAGCCAATCGAAGGCGTCAGTCTGGCTTACACCTTTGCTGAAGCGAACGCAAAAGATCAACGCACAAAGCAGTACTTTGAACTGCTGGCGAATCGAGCAATCTACTCGGACGGTTGGGTTGCCTGCACAACTCCCGTCGGTGCTCCCTGGGATTCCGCCGGCGCCAAGGTCGACGAAATCACTGGCTACAAGTGGGAACTTTATGACACGAGTAAAGACTTCTCACAGGCGCATGATCTGGCTGCAGAGATGCCGGACAAGCTGAAGGATCTGCAACTGCTGTTTTACACCGAAGCGGCTCGCTACAACGTGTTGCCGATTGATAACAGCAAGACGGAGCGACTGGATCCGGCGATCCGTCCAAGTCTGACTCGAGGACGCAAGTCGTTCAGTTACACAGAAGGAATGGTTCGAATTCCAGAAGGAGCCAGCCCGGACATCAAGAATAAGTCCTGGTCAATTAAGGCTGATGTTGAAGTCAAGGAGAATGCCTCCGGGATCATCGTCACTCAGGGCGGGCTCTTCGGCGGCTGGGGTTTGTATCTGAATCAGGGTAAGCCCGTGTTTCATTACAACTTCGTGGATGTCGCTCACTTTGATGTCGCTGGAAAGGACTCCCTGACTCCGGGCAAACACACGATCGAGATGCAGTTTGCTTACGATGGCGGTGGAATTGGTCGAGGAGGTGTTGCGACTGTGAGTGTCGATGGCTCTCCCGTCGCCAAAGGTCGAGTCGAACGCACAATCCCGATTCGCATTACGCTCGATGAGACACTGGACATCGGCGAGGATTGTGGAACCCCGGTCAATCTGACCTACGATGTGCCATTCCGATTTGAAGGCGATATTGAGGGCGTGACGATCGAACTTCCGTGACCGGAAAAGACCGTCTCTGCCTTCGACACAGGCTTTCTGTGTTGTGAGGCACGGGTTGGCTTCGCGCAGGAAACGGAATACCGGAATTGGATCAGGCTGGCTTTGTTCGAAAGTCGCAAGCATGATTCAGAATCCACTGCGGTCAGATGTCAGCCTCATGTTGCGTTTGTTTTTTGTGTTGTCGGTAGACGCACATCAGGTCCTGCCGTTTCCGCCCGCGCCGTCGCGCTTCGACGGCCGGGTTGGAGTATGCAGACATATGCTGACTGGTCACATTGACCAAGGGGATCACCTTTCCTTGTTCACGATGTTGATCTCGACGGAAGTGCGAGAAAATCATCAGTAGTCGTGTCGGTCAAACATGCCACAAAGTGCAACGGGATGCTCGAATCCGCTTTGGTGAGACCTGCCGAAGCGAGTTGGGCGGGAGTTGCAAACTGCTCCGGTCACCTCGACTGAAGGCACTCAGGCGAGTCGGGCTGGATTAGCGAAGGGTTCTTCTGTTCTGGGTAAGATCATGACGACCGTTGCTATAAACAACGTCTGTTGTCATGGTCGCGACTCCACTGGGAGGCACTTCCACGGAGTCGGAGGATACCGCAGACACTAGAAGCCTCCGTGAGGATTCTCTTCTGGAATCGCACTTGCCATGAGAATTCAACGTTCGAACTGCTGCTACGTGTTGCTCCGGAACACAGTCTGTCCAGGCTGTGCCACCCTGCCCCGACTCGCATTCGCCGAGGGTCATCAGCCCCGTAATGTTCACGCACAGGGAACTGGTTCAGGAGAAGATTTCACTGACCACTTTCCCATGCACGTCCGTCAGTCGATAGTCGCGACCACTGTAACGATACGTGAGTCGTTCGTGGTCGAGTCCCATCAAATGAAGAATGGTCGCGTGCAGATCATGGACATGCACTCGGTCTTCCACAGCCGTAAGCCCAAACTCATCCGTTGATCCGTAACTGATCCCGCCTTTCACGCCGCCGCCAGCCATCCACGTGGTGAAGCCGTAGTGATCGTGATCACGTCCCTTCTGGCCTTCTGATGTCGGAGCCCTTCCGAATTCACCGCCCCAGACCACAAGCGTCTCTTCAAATAGCCCTCGTTGCTTGAGATCTTTGATCAGGGCGGCAATGCCTTGGTCGCAGGCCTGAGCCAATCTGCGATGTCCGTCGACAATGTTTTCATGGCCTGTGTCCCACGCGATATCGTAACCATCGATGGAGAGTGACAGCTGAACCATGCGGACACCGCGTTCGACAAGTCGGCGGGCCAGCAAGCACCCCTTGGCGTATTCGCTGTCACCATACATCTCAAGCGTCTCTTTCGATTCCTTGCTCGTATCAAACGCGTCCGGGACAGCAAACTGCATGCGGAAGGCCATCTCCATCGTCTGAATGCTGGCCTCCAACTGAGGATCATGCTGCTGCCTTTGCAGATCCAGCTGATTGAGTCTCGTCAGCAGGTCCGCCTGATGTCGCTGGTCTACTTTGGGCAACCAGTTGTTCTTCAGGTCCTGCATAATGTGATCGGGCTTCATCTCGTGAATATTCACGTAGGTTCCGGTATAAGCCCCAGGCAGAAACGCGTTACCCCAGTTGGCCAGCTTGTTGCGAGGCTGCGCGCGAGGGCTCATGGCGATGAAGCCGGGCAAATCCTGGTTCTCGGTGCCCAGGCCATAAGTCAACCACGATCCCATGCTGGGACGAGTCGGCTGCAGATGCCCGACGTTCATCATCATCATCGCACTGGCATGTTCCGGCGTGTCGGTATGCATCGAATGGATGAAACAGAGATCGTCGACCAGTTCTGCCACGTGAGGAAATATCTCACTGACCCATCGGCCGCACTGACCATGTTGTCGAAACGAATATGGCGATGGCATCAGTCCCATTTTCGTGTTGCGTAAAGACTTGCGATCAACAGACTCAGGCCGCTGACCCGCGTGTTTAACAATCTCCGGTTTGTAGTCGAACGTGTCGACCTGCGACGGCCCTCCCGGCATAAACAGCTGAATCACGTGCTTCGCCTTCGGGGCGAAATGCGGAGCCCGCGGAGCCAACGGAGAGTCGGAATTGCTCACCATGTCTGCACGAGCAACGCCAGAACCTGTATGTGACTGCGCCAGCACACTCGCGAGCCCCAGCGTTCCAAATCCGGCTCCAAGTTGCCGCAGGGCGTCACGACGATCAATCGGACGCAGAGGATTTCGATGAAACATGGCGATTACCTCACGAACATGAATTCGTTGGAACTTAATAACACCTGAGCGTATCGGTCCCAACTGGACAATTCGCTCCCGTCACTGGCCGCGCTGACAAAACTCAGCCCAATCTCCAGCTCCGCTGGCTCCGGATCGCGAGCATACAGCAGCTCATATGCGTGCTCAATGCGCTCTTCATTGGAATCACTCCGCGAATGCAATCGAGCAACCAGCGCTTTGGCTCGGTCGAACATAAACGGACTGTTCATGAAGAACAAAAACTGCTGCGGCACGATACTGCTGGGACGCTGCTCGACTGTCGATCGCATCAACGGAAAATCAAACAAACGCAGAAACACATCCGATCCAAAAGCATCTCCGTTGCGTCCCACTTTCGCATACAGAGTCCGACGTTTTGTTTCCGTGATGTTGTGATGCGACGGACCGCCGAGCGTTGAATCCAGCTCACCCGTCACAAATAACAAAGAGTCTCGCCAGGCTTCCACGTCCATACGGCGAGGACTCATCCGCCACAGCAGGCGATTGTCACCGTCCGCTTTGTAAGACTGTTCGTTGTAGTCTCCACTTAACTGATATGTGGCAGAACACATAATTTGGCGATGCAAGGATTTCAGAGACCAGCCGTTGGCGACAAATTCACTGGCCAGCCAGTCAAGTAATTCCGGATGAGTCGGGCTCTCACCCAGCGTTCCGAAGTTGCTCGGAGTTCGCACAAGTCCCGCTCCGAAATGATGCTGCCAGATGCGATTCACGAACACTCGAACGGTGAGCGGATTCTGAGGATCAACGATCGAGGCCGCCAATTCTTCACGACCGCTGCCTTTTGTATAACCTGTCGGCTCAGCTCCCGAGAGGATTCGCAGAAAACGACGCGGAGCCACGTCGCCGGTCTTCAACAGATTGCCGCGCAGGGCGACCTTCATGTCATCGTGACCAGTCTCGTGCAGGGTATGAGCAGTCTCCAGAGCAGGCGGAGCATTCGTCTGCAGATCAGCCAGCTCGGCTTTCCAGTGATCCAGCTGTGCCTGTTCTTCGGGAGTCGCTTCTTCCTTAGTGGCCTCCTCAGCGGCGGGATTTTTCTCATTCCTCGACCGCTTAGGGAACGTCTTGATCTTCTTGTTCAACTCCTCGACCGCATGTTGGTGATCGCGGAATCGCTTGACGACATCCACTGCTGCCAGCGGCAAATCGTGAGTCGCTGAGTTGTTAAAGATGCCAGCCAGAGAATAATAATCCTGCTGAGGTATCGGATCGAACTTGTGATCATGGCAGCGAGCACATGAGCCCGTAATCCCCAGCAGTCCCCGCGTCAGAATGTCGACTCGATCATCAAGCGTTTCTGCTCGTGACTGTGCAATACTGTCCGGGTCACCTCCGTCCGACTGATACGTCGGCCCTAGCGCGAAGAAGCCGGTCGCAACAGCTTGCGAGGGATCTCCACTTAAGTCACCGGCAATCTGTTGGCGGATGAATTCATTGATTGGCAAGTCACGATTAAGCGCATCAACGACCCAGTCGCGATAACGCCAGGCGTCGTCCAACGCTTTGTCGCCCTCCAAAAATCCGCCTCGTCCATCGCTGAACCGAGCCACATCCAGCCAATGCCGTGCCCAGCGCTGCCCGTACTTGGGTGAGTTAAGCAATTCATCGACAAGCGACTCAACCGCCTTTTGCCGGTCATTCGCAGCAGCCGTAGCGAACGATTGAACTTGTTCCGGATTCGGCGGAATCCCAATCAGATCGATAAAGATCCTTCGCGCCAGAATATGCGTGGCCGCTGGCGCCACAGCCTGAAGCCTCGCCTGCGTTCGATGAGCCAGCACAAAGCTGTCGATGGGGTTAACCACTTCATTTGATGATTGTGCTGTACTCACCACAGGCACTTCCGGCCGCCGAACCGGCTGCCAGGCCCAATGACTTTGTTGAGCTTTAGCCCAGTCGAACTTCGACCAAGACTGACGCGATTCCGCTGCGAGAGTTCCGGGAGTTGACGTTGCTTCCGGCCACGGAGCCCCCATCTCAACCCACTTCGTAAGAGCCTCAATCTGACGTTGCTCGAGCTTTCGATCGGGCGGCATTTCAATGCCGTTGTATTTGACCGCCGAGATCAGAAGACTTTCCGCTGGCTTGCCAACCACCACTGCAGCACCCGACTCACCGCCCTTGATCATGGCTTCGCGGCTGTCCACGTAGAGCCCCGCCTGTAATTCAGCCGCATCAGTGCTGTGGCAATCGTAGCAATGCTGAACCAGCACTGGTCGAATCTCGGCCTCGAAGAACTCGATCTGCTCTGCCGTAAATGTCGGCTTCTCTACAACGGCAGGAGTCTCATCAACTGCGGAAGCAACTTCACCGATCGCGATCGCAACAACAAAGCCCCCGATCACGATGAACAGTTTTGGGATCATAGGATTTGTCGCAGCAAAACAGGTCGGCGGGAGATCGGGGCGGGGTGATCGAGGAACAGAAATGTTTCCGGATCCGCATTGAACAGCGTTTCACAAATCCATCTTATTCGGACAGCAAATTGATTCCAAGACGCATCATGGGAATTAGCCAACATCCGCATCTTGATTGTAACGACCGAAATCAGCTGAACATTCAGGGGACCTTCTGTCATGAAATGCGATAAGTCCGAGTGAATCAAACTTGCTCAGTAAAACTTGATAGGGCCGTGAGTAACCGTCCCTGATCAGCGACTTTGTAAAATCGGCCCCGACGACTGCATCAGAGTGATCCGTTCTTCGTTAGTCAGACTAATTTGTTTTCGCTATCAGCATCATCGTATCTTCCTTCGTCAAGAAAAGATGACGCCAGCGGCTGAAAACAAACTCCCGTAGGTAAGCGCCACTACAATCGCCGGTTTCTTCGGAAGTTGAAAAGGAATCGTTTGAGAATCTCCATCGTGGCAACACGACGCTCCGGGCCGCTTCAGTGAGACCGACGCGACGTTCCGGCCAGGCGTTCGCTGCTTATGGTTATCCGCAGACACGATGAATGGTTGTTATTCTTCAGCGTCGATGATTGCGAATGAGTATGAGTGGAGGCTGCGTACGAAGGTGGTCGTAGGGAAGAGTTTCTCAATCATCTGGGAAGCGAGTGCTGTGCCGCGAATGCTAACTGGTGGTCTCAATGAAGTGTCGTGGTTGTCGTGCATGATGCTTGCCAGGACGCTTCGAAGGAACCATCATGCACGCGAGTGCTCTCTGCATGCAACAGGCCGGTATGGCTCTGATTTGATCACGAGCGTATGACCTGTCATTTCAAAGGCCGCAACCGACGACTGAACCATGTGTTTCGTTGTGTGGTAAAGGAAGTCACTTAATGAGAGCTATTTGTGCTGTTGCGGTGATGTTCATGGCCGGGCTGATGGCTGCTTCAGATCCAGAGGCGGCAAGAGCTCATCCTCCTGAATCCAAACCAAATGGATCGGCGTCTGGGCAGGGAGGTGAACCTCAGGAAAAAGAGCCGGCCGATCCTGTTTCCGAAGTTGATCGGCAAGTGGCTTACTTTCAGTTCGAAAGTTTGAGCTGGCTCGCGAGTCGATGTCCCTCGCCGTTGCAGCAGGAGACGATTCAGCAGGCGTTGGTGGAGCTGCAGACGGCCACGCAGCTTCCGCAGGCTCCAACACTAAAGACACTTGTGGCACAGCGAATATCGCTCCAGGCAAAGCTGCGAGAACAGCATCGTGTGGTTTCGTTTGAATGGTCGAAGTCAGGACTCAAACCAGCGATGGACGTCCCAGCGATTGAAGTTGCCAGGGGACTTTCTCGGGTTGTGATTGTCGAGATTCTTAACACTGATTCGGAAGCGGCGAACTTGACGCTGGCCATTGGAGGGCAGAATCAGAACGCAGTGCCCTGGACAGTGCTGCCCGGAAAGTCACAGTGGTTCCCATTGATGCTCACAGCGGACTTGCCAGTTGTGAAGGTGACAGCAAACGCGGGTGCAGTGACTCACGAGTTTTCGCTTCCCATTCAGGTTGCCGAGCCTGCAAAGATTCGTGGCCGGCTGTTCGATATTGATCTCGACATAGCCACGCCGGGGCGTGTGTGGGTTGAAGGAAGTGATCATCAATACCGGCACGCCGGACCGTTTGCCGCTAATAAGTCGTTTCTTGAGAAGCCAGTCCTGCTGTCTACGGTGCCTCGTTCGTATGGCGTGCCTTTCTTCTACGCGGATGGAACGTTCGAAATCGATGTTCCGCCGGGACCAACGATCGTGACTCTGGAACGTGGCTTTGAGCATTCTCTGACAGGCGAGTCGATTGATCTGGCTGCCGGAGAGACTCGGGAGCTCACTCTGTCATCGAAGCGCTTTGTCGACATGAAAGCGGACGGCTGGGTCAGCGGTGACACGCATATTCACTGGGTCACAAATGCCTGGAATGTCGATTTGCCGCTTGAGCATTTGTCGCTGGTGCAGAAGGCAGAAGATCTGCGAGTCGTCAACAACCTGACTCTGCTGCACCGCACGACGGTCGACGCCTTTGTTAAGCCTTCGCAAGCTCCGATGGGGCCGATCAGGAACTTCTGCAACGATGATTATCACATCGAAATGGCTGAAGAGTATCGCAATCAGAATCTCTATGGGCACCTGTGTTTCCTGAACCTGAAGTGGCTGGTGCTGCCCATTGGAACCGGCCCACAAATTGCCGGCGATGATTCACTGGACTACCCGATCAACAGAACCGCCATTCTGCAGGCTCGTGAACAGGGCGGCATCAGTATCGAAGCTCACGGAGTTGGAGCCAATCATGAGCTTCCTCTGAACGCCGTGCATGGGCTGACTGATTCGCTCGATCAGATTGATCCGGATGACTATTACCGACTGCTCGACTGTGGCTTTCAGTTGCCGCTGACAAACGGCAGCGATCATCCAGCTCGTATTGCAGGTTGTGCTCGCGCGTATGTGAAGATCGAAGGCGACTTCGCTTATGAAAAATGGATTGATGGAATTCGTCGAGGTCGAACTTTTACCACGTCCGGACCATTGCTGTCGCTGACTGTGAATAAAAGAAACGTCGGAGATGCCCTGACGACAACAGCTACGGAAATACTTCAGATTCAGGTGACTGCAAAGTCGCGATTTCCGCTGGGGCGAGTTCAAATCGTATCCAATGGTGTGGTTCTCAGAGAGATCGAAACTCAGGATAAGGAAGCAGATCTGACCATCACAATACCCGCCGGCGAAAGTCGCTGGATTGTGGCGAGGTGTTCCGGGAACGATCAGTGGAACGCCATCTGGCATCCGAATATCGCTCATACCAGTGCGGCTTATGTTCACGTCGACGGGCGTTCGGTTTTTCGCGAGGAAGCTGCTCATGAGTGGATCGATCGCATGCGGTTGCATATTCGCGACATCCAGACGAAGGGGCTGTTCGGAAACGCAACTCAGCGCAATGAGGCTTTGGCGTATGCCGGTGAATCCATTCGTCGCTATGAACGACTGATGGCGATCCGATCACGGCCTCCGCAGCAGGGTATGGCGACGATTGATGAACAGCGAGATCTCCTGCTGATGCAGGCCTCGTTTGTATCGCCGCTTAGTCATGATGATCCTTTCGTGAGTGCTATCAGGCAGTCGGTGCATTCGGGAAACCTGCGAAATGCTGCTGAACTACTGACGATTCTGAAGGTGCAGATCAATCCGGAATCCCGAGTCAAACTGGCTCCCGTGACATTGCCTGAATCGCTGGTTCAGCACAGAACTCAACGATTTCTGATTGAGATTCACAACGAGGCGAGAATTCAGGCACCGCTCAGAATTCGCGCGCTTGATCAGTCTGCCGGAGACGTGCAGCCTGCGGACTGGTGCGACGTGCGACTCGTGGAGAATCTGGTTTCTTCGTCGATTCTTTCTGGCGAGGAAACCGAATGGAAGCTGCTGGAACTCAGTAGCGATCTTGCAGGCCGCCGCGAAGTGCGTTTCGAAGCCGACGTGGGCCAGGGAACGCAGGATCTTGGTTTTCGGTCCACGACGGATGTGCTGCTGAAGGTGAATCCGTCCGCACCATCAGCCGAAACACGTTAACGTCAGGCTGTTTTTTTGCTTCAAACCGAGTGCCAGCACACTCCCGCTTTGGCTCGATGCACCTGCGCTAGCCGCTGATGCCATCATGGCCAGACAAAGAGAGAAAGATGAACGGCTCCGCAATTTTCGTGCTGCGACTTGTTACTCGGAACGTTTTTTTGGCCGTTGCGTTCTGATGATCGGTGTGGGCCGAGTGATTCCCTTGTAGATCAGGGCGATCCCAACGCCGCTGTAAATGGCAGGGAACAGCAGGAAAAGAGAAGCGACGTGGCGCATCACGTAGATGGCTAATGCATTGAGAACAATGCCCACCGCGACCGGAAGAATCACCTCGAGTGATTCAACTGCTTGGGATCGCCTCACCCCATACTGGAGCAGGAAACCGTACAAGGCCCACTCCAGCGGCCAGAGAAGAAAAGAAACCGGGATTGTCCATGCGCCCCATGACCGTGGAGAAATGGTCAGAGCCTGCCAGATACCCATCAGTGGATGACCAAGGTACAAAGACGTCCAGAACGCCTCCCCGGCCCTCGGAACTGACAAACCCATAAGGGAAAACAGCAAAAGCGGAAACAACAATGCAGCCAGAGAGAAACCGACAATTGCCATCTGCCAGGGCACCTCTGAGGCATCTATGGTGGTGGCAGAATCTGATTCTCCACTCCCTCCAACGCATTGCGATTCCAGGTCAGAACGATGATTTCCCTCAAGAGAAAGTTGTCGCTCTATGACCTTCATGCGCGACCGCAGTGCAGCGCGAAGTGCATGATATTTGCTAAGGGGGAGAATTCCGCCTGAACGCAGAAACTTAAGAAACTTCGCCATAAAGATGCTCATGCGAAGTTCTTTGACAGCATCCGTCTCCGTGGGCTGCCTCGGCAGGAAACAATCCCGTTGAGGAAAGGCGGTCCCATTTTCTGCATTCAACGAATACGACTCCGCCAGCTTGGGAAAATCACCAAGGATCTTTTTGGAGTCCTCACTGGTCAGCAACTGTGACTTTTCCCATTCAAGGATCTGGTCTTCCGTCGATTTCAGGACAGACAGCAACAGTTGCCAATTCGACTTTGAATCATTCTTCGCATCGGACATCTTTGGCACTCCGGAACTTGGGTGACGGCAGACAGACCATGCGAAGCTCGCTGCGCAATAAAGCCCTGTCTGAAGAACGAACGCGTCAAATCACCAGAACACGGCTAAAGAAAATCCGCGATTCTCGTTGAGTCGGTCCGATGGCGCCGCGACGACCGTTTCTGACACCCCTTTGCACACCGATGGACGACCAGCAGCATCAATTCTTGTCTCTGTCGAGCCCGGCGTTGTTCTTTCTCGGCATGCCGTCCCGGTTGGCTTCCAGACTTGCGCTGGAGCGGTTCATCGCGATGAACTGAATCAGTCCAATCAGGGCGAGGGCCAACATCATCGGGATCGCAGTCAATGCGGCCACAGGCTGATGCCGCACGATTATGGAGTCCACCCACAGTAAGCCGTAGCTGAGCATTGTCAGCACCGTGATATAGCCGATCAGCAAAGGGCGACAGCGCAGAGACGAAGCAGCGACAAGCACAAACATAGCGGACGTTAATCCGCTGCGGGCTCCGTCGCCTGAAAAGATCACAGCTGTCAGAAGCAGCACTTCACCCGTTGCCCAGGCGTACAGAGTCCAGGCTGCACCGTCGGTTCGCTGGAGCCCCCACTGCCAGATCGCAGCGTTCAGGATCGCCAGCGGGACCACGTAGTTCACTGTTCGCTTGAAGCTTTCATCGCCGGGCAACATTCCGGACAAGTTGGCGATGACGTGATACGAGTAGAAGACCAGCAGCGTGCAGATCGTGACGGCCAGACCCGGGCGGTGACGAGCCGAGCGCTGCACTCGCCGAAAGATTCCCGACTGCCTGACGTGAATCGATTCCCCTTCCAGACATCTTCGCAGATCGGCTGCAAACTCACCGGCGTTCGGATATCGCAGGGCCGGGTCGGTCTCCAGCGACTGGATACAAATCGCATTCAGGTCATGCGGGATGCGACGATCGCGTTCACGCGGGGAGATGACGTCATGTTCTCGAATGAGCTGTATCGTTCGGGCAAAGTCGCCACCAGCAACCTCGATCGGCGGCCGCCCCGTCAAAATGCGGTAGAGAATTGCTCCCAGACCGTAAACATCGGCTGCTGGCGAAGCGGTACAGGACTGGCCAGTCGCGATTTCCGGAGCCATGTAGCCGGGCGTCCCCATGATGTCTCCGGCCGACGTCAAATTCGAGTCCGTCTGAAGGCTTTTGGCGAGACCGAAGTCCATCACCCACGGCTGACCGGTCTTCTGGTCAATCAGAATGTTGGATGGTTTTAGATCCCGGTGAATAATGCCATGTTCATGAGCATCAGCGATCGCATCCGCCACAACTCGCAGCTTCTTAATCGCGTCCGTAGTCGTCAGAACATTTCGCTGCAGCAATTTCTCCAGTGTGACTCCGTGAATGAACTTCATCACGATAAACGGTTCACCATGGATGTCGCCCACCTCATACACCGGCACCACGGCGGCGTGGGCCAGTTGAGATGCCGCGTTGGCTTCGTGAAGAAATCGCTCCACATCCTGTGCTGAAGAAAAAGCTCCCATGCGCATCATCTTGATGGCGACAAGTCGATCGGGGCGAAACTGGCGAGCCTTATAAACGATCCCCATTCCGCCGCGATCGATCTCCTCCAGGATTTCATAATTCTGTATTTCGGGCAGCCTGCGAGAGCGGCTTCCGTGCAGAGGCATTCCCGAAGTGGCACTGATAGTTTCCGCAAGGGCCGCGTCATGATTATCGGGGTCCTGAGTCTCCGCATCGGCCCCCAGATCAGCAATCACCGCGGCCAGCAGTCGACGGGCAATTTCTGGAGGCAGTGATTGCCTGTTAACCCAGTTAACGCGTTCCTCAGGCGGATTCTCGACTGCCTGCCAGAACAGCTGCTGAATTCGTTCATAGTCGCGGACAGCCTCAATGCGTCGTTGGGACGCACCGTCATGACCCGTTTCGTCACCTTCTGAAGGTCGTTCAGCCATCATTCTTTCAGCTTTCTGCTGTTGGCTTCAGATTTTCAGGTTTCCGCCGAATCCAGTTGGGATGCCAGCCAGGCCCTGGCAAAGCGCCAGTCATTTTTCACGGTCGCCTCTGATACTTCCAGCACTGCGGCAGTCTCTTTCACATCCAGTCCCCCGAAACATCTCAGCTCAAAAACCTGAGCCTGTCGCGGATTCACTCCAGCCAGTTGCTCCATTAGATCATTCACTGCCACGACATCCACCGGTTCGGGACTCATCGACGGCAGGAGAGTGTCCTGCAGAGGTATCTGCTGACCGCCTGCTTCACGTTTCTCCGCATTTCTTCGCCGGGCATGGTCCACAAGAATGCGTCGCATCATGGTGGCGGCTACTGCACAAAAATGAGCTTTCCCCTGCCAGTTGACTCGGGTCTGATCGGCCAGTCGCAGGAAAGCTTCGTTGACCAGAGCAGTCGGCTGCAACGTATGATCGACACGTTCGTGCTTCAGCCGGCTTGCGGCGATCGCTCGCAGTTCGTCGTAGACCAGTGGCATAAGCTGATGAATCGCGTTGCGGTCACCCGCGGAAATGCTGAGCAGTAGATCGGTGGTCTGGGGCACGTGTTCATCCTGTCGATCGGTTGCGGACTGCTCAACCCCAACAACACCCGCAGCGAACGGTCGAAGGATTTTGCCCCGACTAGCTACAAAACATCCAGAGTTCCTGCGTGAGTCGATGTAAGCCGTAGCCAGCAGTGGTTGCAAGGCCGTCAAGTAGTATGCCGGAGTAGCGAAGAATGGCAATCGTTGCGAACAATAACGCAAACCTTGCCAGATGACACGGAAGGGTGTTCACTGCTGAGAGTTGTTGCATGGCTCTGACCTTATCTTGCTGCGGGAATACACGACGCTTATCAGAGAACGCGTTGGCGGCATGAATTTGAGCTAATGTTTTTTCGACGATTCTCGCTGCGGTGCTGTTTTCCGTGCTGTTTTTCCGCGCTCCGACCAATCTGCACAGAAATTCTGGCCCTGATGAGTGATTTCAACGCGTGTGGAAATGCCTCAGGAAGAATCTGGCGAAAGCCATCACCTGCTGACTCCGCGAATCACCAACCGGTCACGAATTTCTGAAAGTCGCCGCCGATGTCGTCTCATAACCTGTCTGACACCGAACCTCGCTCCTCCCTCAAGTCGTCTTCATTCATCGGCTACCTGCTGATGAGCTTCCTCACTGCGGTCACCGACAACATGTATCGCTGGCTGATCATTCCGATCGCCAAGGATCAATTGAAGGGAACCGGCCTTTCCGCAGAGCAATTCAAAGCGGAAGAGTCTCTGATTCTGTCTCTTGGACTTGGCAGTCTGATTCTGCCGTTCGTCATTTTTGCTCCGTGGTCCAGTTGGCTGGGAGACCGATTCAGTAAGCGGACCACCACGATCTGGCTGAAAGTCGCGGAAGTCGTGCTGGTGGCCCTCGGCATTTGGTCCATCCAGACAGGACATCAGGGAACGATGTTCGCCGTACTGTTTCTGCTGGGGACTCAAAGTGCTCTGCTCAGCACTGCTAAGTACGGCATCATTTCTGAACTGGTCCCCCGTTCGTCATTGTCGGCCGCCAATGGACTGGTGGCTCTGGTGACGCTCATCGCGGCCATTGTCGGAGCTGGTGCCGGGATGCAACTCGGCGAACACGCGATTGCCAGCAAGAGTCTCACGCTGGCAGCGATTGCTTTGGAGGCGGTTGCCGTTCTGGGAGTCGTCGGAAGCCTGATGATCCAGCGAGTTCCCTCTGCAAATCCCACATTGGCATTTCCGTGGAACCCGATTCAATACTCTTGGCGCGATATGAAACTTGTCTTCAGCGACCGACCTATTCTGCGAGTTACGTTGGGGATTGCGTTCTTCTGGTCTCTGGCCTCACTGGCGCAGATGAACATTGATACTTATGTCACCGGCGAACTGCATCAGACTCAGACGGATGTAGGCACGTTCCTCGCCGTATTGTCTCTCGGAGTGGGAATTGGCAGCGTTCTGGCCGGATGGTGGTCCGGCGGCCGCGTCGAACTGGGGATGGTTCCGCTCGGTGCCTTTCTTATGTCTCTGGCCTGTGTCATTCTTTTCCTGTGTCACGATTCTTCTCTGATGGCCGGCGCGATGCTGGGAATGATTGGCCTGGGTGGCGGGCTCTTCAATGTGCCGCTCAACGCTTATCTGCAGGAAAGAAGCCCGCACGAAAAACTGGGAGCGATCCTGGCAGCCGGAAATCAGTTGACTTCCCTGGGCATGGTCGCGGTGGCTGCATTGTTCTGGTTTCTTGGTGGTCGGCTGCAACTCAGCGCGGCACAGATCTTTCTGCTGACCGGGATCGGTATTCTTCCGATTTTTGCCTACGTCGTCTGGTTGCTGCCGCAGGCTACGGTTCGATTCTTCGTGTGGCTGCTCAGTCGCTTCGTTTATCGAGTCCGTATTTATGACGTTGAAAACCTGCCAGAGAAAGGCCCGGGGCTCCTCGTCGCTAATCATGTTTCATGGCTGGATGGTATCATGCTGCTACTCTCCAGCTCGCGCAATATTCGCATGGTCGCCTACGCAGACTACGTGAAGGGGCCATGGATCGGCTGGCTTGCTCGATTATTCGGAATCATTCCGATTCGTTCGGGCGATGGTCCGCGAGCCCTGTTGCAGTCGCTGAATACGGCTCGTGAAGCATTGCTCGCCGGGGAACTGGTCTGCATTTTCGCCGAGGGCCAGTTGACTCGTAACGGACAATTGCAGAAGTTCGAACGGGGACTGTTGAAGATTCTCAAAGGCACCGACGCGCCGGTAATTCCCGTCTTCCTGGATGAACTCTGGGGCAGCATTTTCAGCTACGATCGTGGCAAATTCCTTTGGAAGAAACCACGCCATTGGCCGTATCCCATTTCTATCTCATTCGGTTCACCACTTCATGGCGTTGACGATGTGGACGCGGTGCGACACGGGGTGCTGGAACTGGGAGCGAAATCCATGGAACGGAGAAAGCACCGCCGACTGCTTCCCGCGAAGCAATTCATCCGTCAGTGTCGAGTCGCATGGCGACGGACAAAGGTTGCCGATTCCGCCGGGACTCAACTCACTGGTGGCCGATTGCTGACTGGTTCGTTAGCACTTCATAAGCTATTGACGTCAACTGTGCTGAAACCAGAAAACAACTATGTAGGTTTGCTGCTGCCGCCTTCTGTTGGAGGAGTGCTCGCCAATGCGGCTGTTACTTTGGCTGGCAAAGTGGCTGTCAATCTGAACTACACGCTTTCAGAAGATGTCGTGAACTACTGCATCAAAGAAGCCGGCGTTCAACAGGTTCTTACCAGCCGTCGGTTTATGGAAAAGCGGCCGAT
This sequence comes from Planctomycetaceae bacterium, assembly GCA_947463775.1. Taxonomy (GTDB): domain Bacteria; phylum Planctomycetota; class Planctomycetia; order Planctomycetales; family Planctomycetaceae; genus SXXK01. Next base: position 26,870 of record CANHVD010000005.1, read on the forward strand.
GAATCTGAATGCCGAACTGATCTTTCTGGAAGATCTCAGCCAGCAGATCAGTGGACTGGCGAAGATAAAAGCGTTTCTGACTGCTCGGTTTATTCCGCTGCGTATGTTGAGTCGTCGATTGGGCCTCGAGCGTGTGAAGCCCGACGATGTGATGTCCATCATCTTTACGTCCGGTTCCACGGGGGATCCCAAGGGCGTCATGCTGACCAATGATAATGTGGCTTCCAACATCGAAGCCGTGCGTCATCTGCTGCATCTTCGGCCCACCGATTCGGTGCTGGGAGTGCTGCCGTTCTTTCATTCGTTCGGTTACACCGTGTCCATGTGGCTGCCCCTATGTACTGAACCGTCTGGCGTCTATCACTTCAATCCGCTGGATGCTTCAACGGTTGGTAAGCTGATCGAAAAGCACAAGTCGACGATCCTGCTGGCTACGCCGACGTTCCTGCGGTCGTACATGAAGCGGTGCAGTGTCGAACAGATGAGTTCACTGAATATGGTCATCGTCGGTGCGGAGAAGATGCCGGATGAGTTGCGGGATTCCTTCCGCGAAAAGTACGGTTTTGAGCCCAGCGAAGGTTACGGTACGACTGAACTTTCTCCGATCGCAGCCGTGAACATCCCCGCGTCACGACTGGGATCGGAATGCTTTGGTCAGACTTCGACGAAGCATGGTACGGCCGGACGAGTTATCCCCGGTTCCGTGGCTGCCGTGTTTGATCTGGAGACGAACGAACGTCTGGGGACGAATAAGGAGGGCATGCTGAAGATCAAGGGCCCGAACGTAATGCTCGGATATCTGAATCATCCACAGAAGACCGCCGAGCTTATTCAGGACGGCTGGTACACGACGGGTGACCTGGGCATGATCGATGATGAAGGATTCATCCGAATTACGGGGCGTCAAAGCCGTTTTTCCAAGATCGGCGGCGAAATGGTGCCTCACATCCGGATCGAACAGGAGATCGCCCGAATTATTGACGACACCCCAGAAAATGGGACGCTAACCGGTCAAACGCCGAACGGCCAAACGCCAAATGAAGAGGCGTCCGGCGATGCTGAGATCATGTGTGCTGTGACCGCTGTGCCTGATTCGTCTAAAGGCGAACGACTGGTTGTGCTGCACAAGCCTATGCAGAAAAGTGCAAGAGAGATCATCGACCAGCTGCAACTCGCCGGACTTCCGAATCTGTGGATACCAGGCTCCAACTGTTTCTTTGAGGTCAATCAGATTCCGCTGCTCGGCACAGGCAAGCTGGACCTGCGCGCCATTAAGGAAACTGCGATCAGTCTCTGCGAAGTAAAGTAGCTCAGCACGCGGTGGCGCAGAGTCAGAATGAAGTCCCGGGAAGAATTTGCTTGTGCGGCGCGATTGTGTATGGTGTGGATGTGGGTGGACCACCGAGCAACCATGCTGCATCCGGTCACGACATTTCGACATCGAACTTCTTGTCGGATACAATCGATCTGCTTCTCCCGGGCCAACAATGATGGTGACCACCAAATCTGACCGAACTGGTTTGACAATAATGTTGATTCGAATGTTCTTACTGCTGCTGCTGCTGTTGATAGTTTCTTCCACTTCCACGGTCACTCGGGCCGATGAATCGTGGCCGATGGCAGCTCGGGTTGAGCGGCAGCCGTTGCTGGCTCAACTGCAGCGACTTCGCGACACGCTGAAACATATTGGCATGCCACTGCCGATGGAGACAGAAACGCAGTTAAGGCAGCTCGTCGAGAATGCTGATGAAGACTCGCTGACAGCTCGAGTTCAGGAGTTGCTCGATCCACATTGTCTGGCGGCGGTATCGCTCAGAAAAGATGCAGCACCGGCAGTTGTTCGTCGCGAAGCAAAAGCCGAATTGATTGAACAGGGATGGCAGAGATTTCTGATCAAGGTCATCAATGAGCCGGAAATTCGTGTTCGTCTTCGCATCGACAGTCCCAACGCAAAGCCGCTGCCGCACTCGCCTCAGGAAGACGTGGACTCGAGGTGGCTGGGCTTATCGATGTTCGACGGGCAGCCGATGACGCCGACGCTGACCGGCTTGCCACTGGAGTATCGCATCGTCGAAGTGTACTCGCGCGAAGCTGGCGACAAGACGGCTCGCATTGAGTTTTCCGCTCCTCAGCCCGGCGCTGTGAGTGTCAGCCGATCCAGTTCGATTATCGCGGACTGGCGATTCGATCAGGATGCCGCAGGATGGGAAGCGATGAATCAATCAACGCTGAAGGCTCAGGAGGGTTCATTGCTGGTGGAAGGCACTGGTGAAGATCCGTTCTTTGGCACGAATTTGAAGAAGTCCGCGCAGCCCGGAAATCTGGTTCTGCGTTTTTGGGCGCGTGCGGAAGAGGCAGGTGTTGGGCAGATGTTCTGGTGGTCGGAAGAACGGCCGCAGCCTGGTCCCGGCCACGTGATTGCGTTCAATGTCGAACCCGGGCGCGAGATGCTGTATGAGATTCCATTTACCGACGACGGCCATGTGACCGGAGTCCGCATCGACCCCAATGGCAAGCCATGCAACTGGCGGATTGACTGGATCGAACTGGCCTATGCGAATGGAGGCAGCGACTGGGGCGGTGAGTCATTTGCGTTTGCGACTCAGCCTTCGACGGAAGTGACCTTTCGAGTGGTCGATGATGCTGATCGTCCCGCGATGGGCTGCTTTGAAATTACAGATGCTGCAGGCCGAGTGTACCCACCGCAGACAAAGCGACTTGCTCCGGATTTCTTCTTTCAGCGTCAGATCTATCGGGCCGATGGAGAGACCGTCCGGCTGCCGGCCGGGAAGTACTCTGTTGTGTGTTCGCGTGGACCTGAAACTCTTCCGGAGACCCAGAGTCTGGTTGTGAATGGGCAACCTGTCACTCTTGAGTATCGAGTCAAGCGGTGGATCGATCCTTCGCGCCGAGGCTACTGGTCCGGAGATCATCATATTCACGCCGCTGGTTGCGCGCACTATGAGAGTCCAACTCAGGGCGTTGCTCCTCCGGATATGCTTCGGCACTGTATGGGTGAAGATCTGAAAGTGGGCTGCTGTCTGACCTGGGGCCCGTGTTTTGATTTTCAAAAGCGATTCTTCACGGGAGAG
>CANHVD010000006.1 GCA_947463775.1 Planctomycetaceae bacterium
CTGGACGTCATGCGGGCAAAAGTATCAACGAAAACAGCCCTGTCGATACGTGGATCAACAGGGCTGAAAGGCATTCCAACTACGTTCCAACTACGCCATCAAACTATGCGTTATTCATCGTCTCAATTTGTTTGCTGGAATCTTGCTGGAATCTTTCTTGCTGGTGAGTTCAGCCTCCGAATCTGGCCACATAACTCCAGCCAGCTTCCCGGTTGTCACTCGCTTCAGAATCGCAACGGCTTCAGAATATGGCCATTGATGACCGCCGTTCCTGCCCACCGCACAAACGGTGGGTTTCAATGCTTCAAGTGCTATCCTGACAACTCTGTCATGGCACGGAACATAATCTGCAAGTTTCTTTGCATTCACAGGGGTAGAATCTGACTTCGGCTTTTCTTCGCTGCAAAGTGCCCCCGCCCGAATCTCTGCTGTGATTCTCTCACGCCATTGCCCGATATCGTTCGGAATTCTGCCAAGATGCAACGGCAGACGTTGAACGCACAACTCCGCGTTCTGGCCTGACAATTCACGCCGCAATCCGTTGTACAGATGCCAAGATGAATTCAGAGCCGCCGAGCACCATGCCAAGTCATCCGCTGGCCTGTTCAGGCTGAATCGTCCGGCCGCGGATGCCACCGCAACGCCACGTGCTTTCCAGTGCTTCTCAGCGTCGCTGGCCATAAACTGAAGGGTATCGACTTCGCTTGTCACTTGATCCCGGATGTAGGCGACGTCGCAATTTTCAGACGTCAACTCACTACACTCCGTCAGCATGGCCTGCATTGCGTCCAGATGCTCAACCAATCGCTTGAACGCCGCAAACGTCTGATTCCATTCATCGGGGATAAATCCCGCCGGTATCGTGGTCATGTTCGACTTTCCGACAAGTCGATTCCGAATCAAAAAGAGAACACGCCAGGCGGTTCGGATGCCGCTTTTCAACTGGCCGGTTTAGGCGTGTCTCTATGCTCAAAATACCGCCATTCATACCGCCATTCGGTTTGAACAATGGCGGTATTCAGTGTATCAGGGCGAACGAACAGTGTACAGACAATAACACAAAAGCCAATGTTTTACCGTCTCAAATGAACAACTCTGTACAGTAATGAAAGCTCGATGTGTGCCCTGAAAATCCTGGTGTCGGGGGTTCGATTCCCCCTCTGCCCATTTAAAATGGAAAAAGGGTTCCCGAGAAATTCGGGAACCCTTTTTTCGTTTCCGCCCGTGCCCCTTCGGCGAGCGACAGGGCGTGAGCCCTCCGAGCACACACGTAACCTGCTCACTGCTAGCTATTCAATCGCCCGCCACGCTGAAGCACTGAACTCGACCGAAAAACTGAATCGCTGTGAATGGCTTTGAGTCGCACTCGGACGGCACACGCCATTCTGCAAGAGAGTTCAATTTCAACCAGTGGCAATTCAGGCAAACTGCAGAGACTTGAAGGGCAAGCGAGGGGTCTCTCGGAGTTCTCAACGGCTCACATTGTTCCGAAGATGCTTTATCCGAGTACGTAGCCAGCAGAATTATTCTTCTCGATGGCTTATACCGTAGCGGCCTTCGAAGACCGCTGCCAGGATATTAAGTACTGTTACCCGGGGCAATCGCGTCTCAACACTTGAAGAGCACGGACGTTTTTGTACGCCATGATGTAACACGGGGCAGTTAGTCCTGTTCTGCTGGAACTGATATCGCGCCATTTGGCACCACAGAAAATTCCATGAGCGCATTGTCGATAGATCAATTTGAGTCCCATCTGGAGCAGTTGGAGACTGCGGCCCGGCGAGGGGACTCGTTGAATCTTCTTTTGCAGATCGCTCAGAAGTCGCTGATCAGTTTGGTCGGTACGAACGACGTTGTGATTGTCGTCGCGGAGGGGAATCAGATTCGACTGCTCGCGGGAACGCCGTCCAGCGAAATCTGTGAGCACATCGGCGATTCAACTCGACTATCGCAAACTCATTCGGATCTGCAGATTCAGGAGCAAAGCTCAGGAACCGCATGGCATGTGACGGTCGCCAGATTGCTCTCAAAGGAACATCGTTGCGTCTGTCATTTCCTGCTGAGTCGTGATCCACGCAAGAATTCTCTGCTCACAGATGCCTGCCAAACTCTGGCCGATGTTCTGACTGAAGCGACCGGACGACTTCTGCTGTCTGATCTGAATCAGCGTCTCCGGCAGTATGGTCAGGTCAGCAGTTTTGTACACAGCCTCGCCCGAACTCGGAGCCTGCAGGAGTGGTCTCAGGAGATTGCTCAACGAGGCCCTGAGTATCTCGGCAAAGGTCGCATCACGGTTCTGTCTCGTCAACGCGGAGAATGGACAGCCATTGCAGCGACCGGCAGCTCAGGGATCAATCCTGTGGCGGATGCGGTATCACGCAATCAGCAGACGGTGTCGATCCTTACAAAGGCCTCGATGGTTGGTGAGTGGTTGTCCACAACAGCACCATCAGGCATTTCCAACGCCAACCTTCTTACTTTATTCGCACAGTATGAAGCCCTGGGTATTCGCTCCCTCCGAGCGGAAACCGTTTGCGGCAATGACGGCAGTGTGAATCATGCGTTTCTGACAGAAGTCTTCGGAACGGAAACGCTTCCGCCGGAGCCGCTCGTTCAGCTACTGAGACAGGAGATTTCCGAAGCCGCTCGATTGCTGCCGCGGGAGGCTGCTCAATCCGGCCTCGCGTTGCCTAGAAACCCTGTTATTCGTTGGCTGCTCATCGCGGCCGCGGTGTTTGGCATTTTGTTATTGATCCCGGCTGATTTTGAAATCGAAGTTCAGGGACAGGCTTTTCCTCAGGAACGCCGCCGAATTTTTGCGCCGGATGACGGGATTGTAGAAGAGCTTCTGGTGACCGCCGATCAGAAGGTGACTGCCGATGAACCTCTGTTGAGATTGCGAAACCCGGAGCGAGAACTCGATCTGAATCGAGTGCTCGGGGATATCGATTCCGCCGTTTCACGGCTGCAGGCAATCCGGGCTACTCGAACGACAACTGGGGCCACAAACGGAAACAATCCCGCCGCACGTTCGGCGGATTTAAGCAGTGAAGAGCAGCAACTGGAACGCAAGCTGGAAACGCTGCGTCAGGAACAGACGCTGGTCGAACAGCAGATTGCGGCACTCACATTGTCGTCTCCCATTGATGGCGTGGTTTACCAAAGCCGACTGCAGGAACAATTGCGTTCGCGGCCAGTCCAGCGTGGGCAGCAGTTGCTGGAAATCGTAAACGATTCGGGAGAATGGCAACTGGATCTTCAGGTTCCTGATTTGGTGGTCGGCTATATTCCCGCGGCAGAGTTCACAAAAGATGCCAACAAAGTCGAGGTCCAATTTACCTTAAACGATGACTCTCGGTCCGTTCACGCGGCGACACTAAAATCGCTCGACACAGCCACCCATCTGCATGATGGACAACTGACTTGTCTGGCGACTGTCGGCGTCAAAAAAACTCTGACAAAGAAACTGCGCCCTGGACAAACCGTGTCGGCTCGTATTCGTTGCGGGAGAAAGTCTTTGGCGTTTGTGTGGTTTCGAGAAGTGGTTGAATTCTGGCAAAGAAAACGATTCACCTGGCTTTAGCTGGGCAGCGTCCTGAAAAAGAACGGTGTTGTGGATGAGTAGTGGGAATAAGTTAGCGTCCACTTGTTTGAGCATTGTCGTTTAGTCGGAAGCCGCTGGCGTAGGCGAGACCAGGCAAAGACGCATGCGGCTTTCCGTTAAACGATGACTCGATACCCCGCTAACGCACTTCTGCTGCGGATTCAGATATCGCGATGTCCAGTTGATCATTCGTGGATAGATTTGAAGAGGTCTCAAAATGGCTGCCTGTCGCACGATCTTTCGAACCAGCCCGATCGCAATCGCCCTGAATCTTCTTGTGCTGACTCATGTCTCGGCACAAACGGACGAGTTTGAGACCTCAATCACAGTGCCGTCAATGACAACGGCATTGATTCAACATGCTGAAATTGCAGCGCGTGAACCGGGGATTCTCAAGTCTCTCGCCGTCAAGCCAGGCGACTCGATTGCGGACGGACAATTGTTGGCGACATTGGATGATGAGTTGCAGGAAATCGCTGTTCAACAGGCCGAACTGAATGTTCGAATTGCAGAGCTGAAAGCCAACAATAGTCTCCCGGTAGAGACGGCTAAAGCCATGGTTCGTGAAGCCGAGCAGGAAAAAGCCAAACTCGAAATCGCGGCTCGCATCAGTCGAAAACAAGCCGAGAGTGATGTAGCAGTCCGCCTTGCTGAGAAGAGCAAAGAGATCGCAAAGTATGAGCTTGACCGGGCTCAAAAGGCCAAAGAATCTTTCAGCGGAAGCATTTCAAACTCGGAACTCAATCGACTGACCGTTTTGTTCGATCAACGCACCCTCGAAATTGAAAAAACGCAGGAAGACCGCGCGATAAGCCTGCTCAAACCGGAAGCCGACCTGGCAGCCGTGCAACAACAGGCAGAAGCGATTACACGCACTCAGTCGTTGGCCGCCGAAAAAGAACAGGAACAGCAGGTCGCACAGGCTAATCTGGAGCTTGCCAACTCGGAACTCGCTGAAGCCAGACTGCAATTAGAAAGGCGAAGGCTGAAAGCTCCGTTTGCTGCAACTGTGGTCGCTGTCAGTCGTCAGACTGGCGAGTGGGTCGAGCCTGGCTCGGTTGTTCTGCGCCTCATTCAGCTTGATCGTTTACGAGTGGAAGGTTTTGTTTCTGCAGATCAGGCGACTGCGATGGAACACGGCCAACGTGTACAGATCGTGTTCCCGAGTAACGTCGGCAAACCAGTTTCAGGTGAGATTACGTTTGTGAGCCCGGAGGTTGAACCCGTCAATCAGCAGGTCCGCATCTGGGCAGAATTCGATAACCCGGAAAAGCGAATTCGCCCGGGCCTTGTCGCCACGATGGAAGTCAAATCCACGAATTCAAAACCTGACGATCGTGCGGCGAGCAAGGGGAACACTCCACCGGCCAAGCGTTGACGATAGAACTGACCGTTTCGGCCCTCGATTTAGATAGGCTAGCAGTTCGCTCAGTCATCAGAAGGCGCGAAGATAATCGGTGGCAAAAACTTCTTATCTCATCACTCATGATGATCCGCATCAGTAAACGGAGACTCTGATTCTTGGTTGAATCCGGAGCAAACCTGCAAAGATCGTCGCAACAGCGACAAGAATCGCCGCCAATTGACTGGCGTCAGCGATGCGATCTGATCATACGTCCGCAGGATTCAGGGTATTGGATCGTCAAAGATCCGCTGTCACTCATCTACACAATGCTCAATGAACAGGAAATGGCTGTCCTGAGACACGTAGATGGTTCTCGGTCTGTCACCGATCTTCTCGGCCTGTTGAACTCCGCATGGCCCCAGCGGGAGTTCACTCGCGACGATGTTGAAGATTTTCTTGCTCAGTTGATCCAGAATCAACTCGTTGTCCGCACATCAATGAACCGAGCCACCGCCGCCTCTCGTTCAACGACATCAACAACCGCAAAGCCACGATTCCGAATTAGCAGTTTGCTGCGATTTCAAATGCGATTGATAGATCCCACCCCATTCCTGAATCGACTGGAACCATTGATTCGTCAGCTCTTTTCAAAAAAGTGCGGACTCGCGTTGGTGATGCTGGTGGTCGTTGCAATAGCGATGGTGTTCCTGCGGTTTGATCAGCTTGCCCACAACTTGCCCGGCCCGTGGGACTTCTTTGGCCCTGACAACTTATTGTTACTTTTGGCAACATTTGTCGTCGTCAAGACTCTGCATGAAATGGGACACGCCTTCGCAGCTCGACGATTTGGTGCCGAGTGCCACGAAGCAGGTGTCATGCTGATGATGTTTACCCCGCTGCTTTACACGAACGTTACAGATGCGTGGATTTTGGATCGTCGCAGTCGATTGATGATCACTGCGGCGGGTATGCTTGTGGAGCTTGCTCTGGCCTCCGTCGCCACGATCCTGTGGTTTGCAGCCGCTCCTGGAATCGTAAAGGCGATGCTCGCCAATGTTATGGTTTTGTGTACCGTCGGAACGATCGTTTTCAACGGAAATCCTCTGCTGAGATTCGATGGATACTTTCTGCTGACGGATTTGGCCGGACTACCCAATCTCTCTCAACGTGCTTCACATCGCCTACAGCAGTTTCTGTCGTTTCTTTTGCTTGGACGAACAGAGATTCGCCGTGACCGAGAACCGCCGTTTGTACTGGCCTATGGCGTTTGTTCAGGGATTTATCGGATCTGTCTGAGCCTCGCGATTCTCCTGATGCTGTATCACCTTTGCGACCATTGGAACTTACGAATCATCGGCCTCACACTGACTATGATGGCTGCGGTTTCTATGGTTATTCTGCCGCTGCTCAGTTCTGTCAGCACTTTGCTGGCCGAGATCCTGCATCAGAAGCAGCGAGGATATCTGCTGATGCGTTCATGCTTTATATTGGCACTTCTTGTCGCCGCACTGTTTGTTCCTCTACCGCATTCTGTCATCGTGCCGTGCGTTGTCGAACCCGTCGGTAGGCCGATCTATGCAACAATGTCCGGTGAATTAAAGTCAGCGGCCGATTATGGCCAGATCGTTTCGCCGGGTGATGTCGTCGCAGTCACCAGCGACCTCAAGCTTCTTCAGCAGCTTACGCATCTCCAGGGCGAAGTGAAAATCCTGCAGACGCGAGTTCGAGCTTATGAACTTGACCGCTCTGGCACGCAGTCCGCATTGCTGCCGGAAGCTCGCAAGATGCTCGACTCAGCTGCGAAGCGAGTTGACCAGTTTGAATCGGAATTACAAAGATTAGCCACGAGGTCGCCCTCAAGTGGCCTCCTGATGCCGCCTCGCGCGACGCCGTTGTCGGACGATGGAAGTTCGCTCAGCAAGTGGCATGGCTGTCCGCTCGATGCCAACAATGTCGGCGCGTTTCTGGAAGAAGGAACGTTACTGGGAACGATTGGCGATCCAGCGACTGTGGAACTCATCCTGCCTGTAAACTCTGCCGAGCGACAACTTCTGCGAGACGACCAGTCTGTTGAGTTTCAGCCAACCGGGAATCCTCAACTGAAGTTTTCTGGTTCGATCGTGCAAATGCCGACGCTGGAATCGACCGAGATTCCTCAGGAGTTGACCGCCGCTGGTCTCGTGCCTCCCTTGACTGCCGCGAAACCCGGCGAAGACGCTCGACGCTGGCAGGTTGTTTCCCAGGCGGTCGTTCCGGAAGGAAACACACCGCCGCGTCTCTATTCGACCGGCCATGTGAAAGTGACTGTGGAGCCTGCCTCGTTAGCTACTCGAATGCTCCGCTACGTGAACGCGGCTTTTGAATAGGCAGGGGATGCAAACCGCGAATTGCGGCAGGATGAAACGCGACCAGCTTCCAGCAAAGTGCTACACGCTGGCCGGTGACATCGCCAATCAGCAGAAGCAGAAGGAAAAAGCATAAGAACACCGCTGATGAAATCGTGGTGATGTTCAATATGCGGTGTCCATTCAGCTGAGCGGCTTACCGGCTGTATTGAATCTCTGATCCTCGAACAGACTCATTCAATTTGCCATCGGCGAAAACGGTCTGGCCCATAACCCATGTACGAACCGGCCAGCCCGTGAGAGTTGTTCCATGCCACGGAGACCATCGTGACTTGGTCAATTGGTTCTCGTTTAGAATGGTCTGTGTCTTGTTCAAGTCGACGAGCACCAGATCTGCGTCATAGCCGACCCGAATGGCCCCTTTGTTATGAATATTCCAGACTCGGGCCGGCGCTTCACACATCCAGGAAACCACCTGACTCAGAAGGCATCGGCCGAGATTCACTTCGTTCAGCAACAAGGCCAAAGAATTCTCAACGGCTGGCAGGCCCGAGGGCGACTTTGGGTACGGTTGACGTTTTTCTTCCAGCGTATGCGGAGCATGGTCCGTCGCAACGACTTCCAGAGTCCCATCCAGCAACCCCTGCCACACGGCAGCGCAGTCGGCTTTGGATTTAATCGACGGATTCATTTGAATCAGTGTGCCCAGTCGATCGTAATCGTCTGTGCTGAAAAACAGATGATGTGGGCAGGCTTCGGCAGTGATCAGATCACTGGTGCCTCGCAGGAACTCCACTTCTTCAGCCGTCGACACGTGCAACACGTGAAATCGATGGCGATGTCGCTCGGCCAGATCCACCGCTCGTTTTGTCGCAATGATGGCCGCTTTGTTATCTCGAATGCGACTGTGATCCGCCACGGTTGAACCGCCACCCAGTGCCGCGGCATTGGCTTTTACGGTTGCTTCGTCTTCACAGTGAGCACAGATTGGCAAAGTTGTCTCGGCAAAGATTCTTTCCAACGCCGCCTGGCTGTCGACGAGCAGATCACCGGTGCTTGAGCCGATAAAGATCTTGATTCCTGGTGTTCGTTGAGCAGCCTTCAGGACATCAATATTGTCCGGAGTGGCTCCGATGTAAAAGCCGTAATTGACCAGACATTTCTCGGCGGCAATTGCAAGTTTGTCTTCCAGCGCCTGCAAAGTTGTCGTCGTTGGCTTGGTATTCGGCATTTCGAGGAATGACGTGATTCCACCCCGCGCACAGGCGCGTGTGGCTGTAGTTAAGTCTTCCTTGTGAGTCAGCCCTGGCTCGCGGAAGTGGACCTGATCATCGATGACTCCGGGAATCAAATGCAGACCCGCTGCGTCGACGACTTCATCAGCGGTTGTTGAATCCGCGGCGTCCAGAGCAACAATCGTTTGGCCTTCAATCAGAACATTGATGCGCTCGATCGCGTCAGGCAGGACGACGGTTGCGTTACGAATCAGAGTTTTCATAAGTGGCTTTCAGAGCACTTTCAGATAAATCACTTTGGAATCACCATCACCGTAGAACTCTGGCAGTTCTGCAGCTTTCACGTATTCACATCGTTCGTAAAAACTTCGTGTCGGCAGATAGTCGGGCCGTCCGGATGTCTCGACATAGATTCGTCGACCTTCTCGACTGCGAATCAGTTGTTCGGTCAGAGTCATGAGCCATCGCCCGATGCCGTTTTTCTGTTCATCGCGATGCACAGCAATCCAGTAAACATCGTAACTGCTGGCTGTACAGGCGATCGGACCGTAGCACGAATACCCAATCGCCACGCCTTCGCGTTCCACTAAGGCAAAAAAGTACCCGGAGGCATCTCCGCGTCGCAGTCGTTCTTCAACCAGCTCAACGGCGACATCAACTTCAGGGGGATGAAAGAAGCCTGTCGACTCCACGATCTCCCGCACGCGAGTAACATCCGCCTCGACCACGTCGTACCGCAGCGTCAGGTGCCGTTCACCAGAGACAATTTGTTGAGGAGGAAAACTCATGGATCCGCTTTACACGACAATCTGGATGATTCGCTGTGAAGCTAACGCGAAAAAAAGTTCACGAATGATAATGCGTGCAATGTCTTAATTGAAACCGGCTGAGGAAACTTTGCCATGAAGTTCCGCCATTTGCCCCATCCTGCCCCGGAAAAGCTGTCCGAGGGCGACAGGCGATGATTCGTCAGGAAAGTTTTGGTTTGGCAATAACGCTGCTAGAACCTTTCCTTTCGAACAGACCGTTTGATGTCGCTAACGTCGATCATCAGGAAATCCTCAAGGTAGTCTTCCGCTTCGTTCGCTTTCACCTCTTCGCTGTCCTGAGAAGTCTTTTCGGAGAACGTTGTCGATCGGAGTTTTTTCGGCAGAGGCTTTTTCGCCGCAATCTTCTTCAGCACTGCTTTTTTCTTACGAATTGCGGCGAGCGGTTCTGGCTGGTCGAACTGTCGCAGGAAGTCTTCGCTGTCGATGCAGGTTGCCTTCCTGCGAGCGGCCGCTTTGTGGAGTCGGTGATCGCTGGAAACAATCAGGATCTGTCGGGGGCTGCTATGAGTCTCGAGGATCAGTTCGATTTCAGCATCGGCGTCTCGCCCCTCGCGTGAGAATCGTACCGCGATCGGGGAACGGGCTAGGGGCGGACCGTTATCAGAATCGCGGGGCACCGCCATGTGGGCATCGAACACCACCAGAGCATCTGCGGCAATCCGTTCATCCAGAACGGCCGCAGTCTGATTAAGAAGGCGATTGCGATTTCGCTCCAGTTCTCCCGGTCCATACTCTGAGCGGCCCAGGCCTGCGGCATGCATCAGGTTATATCCATCGATCACCAAATACAGTCGGGCCATCGAGTTACCTCAGATTTGCAGCGACAACCATTTCGTGCCGATGATCATGACGATAACAATCACCCAGGCAATCAGGAAACCCACAGTACCGCCCGCCGTGGGGCCAGGAAACTGAAATCCGAAAAAGGACACTGCAGGAACCAGTTCGGCATCTTCCGGCGGAGTGTACTGATCCGCGTATTCTGATTCGTCCGGGGCAACTCGCGTGCGGATAACACGGTAAAAATGTTCGAGCTGATCATCCTGCTGCGGATCAGTCAGGATTGAAGCGATAAAACCACAAGCCAATCCGCCGGAAAGGATGCAAGCGATCTTCCATGCGTCGATCATGACGAGTCCGGTCGGCTCCTGCAGAAACATCAGCTCTGAAAAGCCTGGTAATGTCTTTTGAATTTCTTCAGGATAGTACCCGCAGAGAATCCCAAGGAACGCGGACGTAAGTGTCGTGGTCCAGACAGAGATCGTATTCCAGCGGACCCATACGAGTCCCATCCACATGCTGATACCGATCACCGCCGGTGTCTTGATCACCAACTTTAACACATCGGTAATGTCTGTGAATGTCGTTTGCAGCATCAGGGCGACAGCAACAAGCACTGGTCCGCAGAGTCTTCCCACGGCAAGGTAATGAGCCGGTTCGTAACCAGGTGCGATGTGGTGCCGATAAAGATGTTCTGAAAACAGCCCGCTGCCCACAATCATTTGTGTTCCACAATGGCTGACGACTGACGCCAGGACCATTGCGGCCATGGCTCCCACGAGCCCCGGCATAATGTCCGGCAGGATATCGCGAGCAGCGTAGCCAAGTACGCGGTCACCGAACGACGCGTCGGCAAGTCTTGCCTGGGTGACTTCTTCAGCAGACTTTGTCGTAAGGTCACCGGAGGCAATGACGCTCATCTGACTCAAAGCCTGAGATTGTTCGTGCGTCGCATTTTGCTGACGCAGAGGACTGTCCGGGCCGAGATACCAGATGATGCAGGCCAGCCCCATGAACGCCCAGGCCACAGACAGACAGCGTTTCAGCAGACTGCCAAAGGTAAAGCCAATCCGAGAATCCATTTCTGTTCGACCGGCACCACACATCGTAATGATATGCGGCTGGACAATGATTCCGGCCAACGCTGCGATGGACAACATGCAAAGATAAAGCGGAGTGAAGGGTTCATCACCAACCTCGACGTTCGCGTTTGAACTGGCAACGAAATCCAGCATTCCCGGCTTCAGTGATTCCATCGTGTGCATCACGCCGAAGCCACCGATCTTTCTGAAGAGGATCGGAAGCATCAGGCAAGTGAGCCCGATTCGAAGGATCCCCTGAAAGGCATCAATGACGATCGCCGAGCCCAACCCGCCGATGACTCCGGAGATAATCAGAACAATCCCGAGACAGCAAGCCGCGATATCCTCACTGCCAACTTGACGCCAGACAACGACCGGAGGGCGGTCCGCAGAGGGCGGTTCAATGGCGGCCACGATGTCAAACACAGGAAGCTGCAAATGGACAGCCTGAGACACTTCGCTGAAAAATGGGTGGGTGAGAGTCACCAGCAGTCGCGCGCCGCCAAAGAGTACTCCCGCCATCAGCACCACGGAGATGATCATTCCGTACACGGAATAAAGCGCGGCCGTGCTTGGCCCAAAACGCATGGCGAAAAAATCGGCCGTGGTAATGGCTCGCAGGCGGCGTAACAGGGGAGCCACGATCCAGTAGAACGGGGCGATGGGAAGCCACAGAAACTGCCACCAGAGCCCGGCTAGCCCGGAACGCCAAGTCGCAGCCATTACCGACGACTGGGTATCACTGCTGGTTCCTGACCCAAAGGCAAACAGAATCAAAAGCCAGCGACGAACACGTCGACCTGCTGTAAAGTATTCATCCGGGGCGCGCATCCGCATGCTCATGACCACAGAGATGGTCAAAATCAGTAGCAGCGACGCCGCAAAGACAATCCAGTCAGCCGTTTTCATGAATTTACGATTCAGGAGTCAGCCTGGTGACACAGCGGACTCGTTTACGGGACCCGTCCCGTTAAAGCTCAAATCGGGGGAACTCGCGGCCCGTATTCTAGGCCGCGAGAATCAAACCGGACAGCACCTCTGTGACGCACGTGTCGCGATTATCGAACATGCGGAACGGCCAAAGAATGCAGGAAAAGTCAGTGTGTGGTCAGGAAGTCGAGTTGTGGGGATCACCCCCGTCCACTTAGTGACAATATTCATACGAATTATTGCCACAGCCACTACGTAACACAAGCGTGCCTCCCCACGGCGACAAATTGTTGGCTCGCAGAATATCTTTCAAGCGTTCATGCTGTTCAGGGGCAGGGCATGACAGTACTTCACCGCTCTGGGTATCATGGGCCTTGCGTTTCTGCGGTCAAGCAGTTCAGATCGTGCCAATGCTTCCGAATAGGTTAGTCAGTTCGGTCTCAACGAGTAGCCAAAAGCGGTAACCGATGCGGATTCAGGGTGATGGGTAATCCAGTAAAGGTTTGAGCGTTTCAAGGCCGATTCAGACAAGCATCTGCTCGATCATTTCGCCACGAAAGTCTTACGCTGGCATGAACACTACTGATAATGAAACTCTGGAATCCTCATGGCATCTGCAGATTCTCAGCGATTGTGACGACGTACTGAAGGGGCTAACCCAGGTCATTGGGAATCTCCGCAAGCAACGCCGGCGAGAATTCAGGAATGTCAGAGGTCTTAGCATCTTTCAGGAGTCCTGGACGACCTCGGCCGGAACTTTAGAGCGCTCTGATATGGCTTAAATGGCGATTGAGCGTTCGACCAATGCGTTCCCCGGCGTCCTCGGTGAGCGGCTTTCACTGAACCTGGGAAGTCGTCCGCTCCCGAAATGACTCAGCGAAACCCGCGTGATCTCGCAAAAACGCCGCAAAACCTACCGCTTCCAGGAACTTCTTGACTCAGCAGAGTAGTTCCTCTAGGTTCCGCCTCTTCATGAGATTCGGCAGAAGTTCTGGCCGAAGGAATCCCTGGTTCAAAGGAAGTTTTCGAAATGGCCGACCTGATCGCACCTCATGGTGGATTATCAGAACCTGTTTGTCGCACCGTAGGCGAGCAGGAACGTGTAGCATTCCTTGCGGAAGCCGCAACGCTTGTCAAAGTCCCTGTCTCTTCAGCAGACCTGTCCAGTGTTTACCGCTTTGGTGATGGCACATTGAGCCCTCTGACCGGGCCAATGAACTCTGCCGTCTACAACCAGGTGCTTGACGAATGCTACGTCATCAGCAACGGTCAAAAGTACGCCTGGACGATTCCAATCGCGTTCCCGATTACGGCAGAAATGGCCAAGACGCTGAAGCCAGGACAGAAGGTCGCTCTGACCAATCCTGCGGGCGAAATCGTGGCAACACTCGAACTAAACGACGTCTATGCATGGCCAAAGCTGAAGTATCTGAAGTCGGTCTA
This sequence comes from Planctomycetaceae bacterium, assembly GCA_947463775.1. Taxonomy (GTDB): domain Bacteria; phylum Planctomycetota; class Planctomycetia; order Planctomycetales; family Planctomycetaceae; genus SXXK01. The sequence continues at coordinate 13,595 of CANHVD010000006.1, forward strand.
CCTGACTGATCGAATCGATCATCCAGGTGCTGATATGGTGATCAAGGGCGAAGCCGCTAACTCACACCTGATCGGTGGCGAGATTCGCGTGTTGCCTCAGCCAAAGAATCCTTCTTTCGGCAAGTACGTTTTGACTCCTCGCGAAGTGCGCAAAGCTCTTGCGGCCAAAGGCTGGGATGCAGTTGTTGCCTTCCAGACTCGCAATCCGCTGCATCGTGCTCACGAGTACGCTCTGGTACACGGTCTTGAAACTTTGCTTCGAGAAGGCAAGAACGCTGGCGCGTGCCTGAATCCTCTGATTGGCGAAGTTAAAGGCGATGACGTTAACGCCGAAATCCGCATGCAGACCTACGAAAAGCTGATCACCGACCGCTCACTGGGTGATGGCGACAGCGATACGGCTCTGTGGGGCCCACGTGGCGAGTCTGTGCCTGATCGAGTGATCCTGTTGGGCCTGGACATCAAGATGTTCTACGGCGGACCGAAAGAAGCTGTCATGCACGGGATCTATCGCCAGAATATGGGCTACACCCATCTGGTAATTGGCCGTAAGCATGCAGATGCTCCTTACGCCAACGGCGAATCAATCTGGGGCGACTTCGATGCTCAGGAAATCTTCAACAAGCTTGGCGGCGACCTGAAGATTAAGACGATCAACGTCGGATTCGCAGCATACTACGAATCTGTTGGTCGAGTTGACCTGATGGAACGTCACAAAGACGAAAAGCCATGGTCCATCAGCGGCAAAGACATCCGCGCGACCCTGCAGAAGGGCGAACTGGTCGACGGCCGTATAATGCGACCGAGCACTTCAAAGATTCTCGGTGAAGCCATGAAGGTTGGTTGATACCAATCTAACTGTTCAAATCTGAACACTACGATTTGCGGCCCGATGCATGCGACATGCATCGGGCCGTTTGCTTTTTTTCCCGGCCTTATCCCTTGATCGCCTGCAATCGCATCAAGGTCCTGAACACGCGAACGACGTCCGAGAGCGAGACCATACCCAACAACTGCTTCTCGTCCTGGACCACGACAACATCGCGTTCCGTTTCGACCAGACGGCTGAGCGCTTCAGGGAGCCGAGAGGTCGGTGAAACCGTGATCAGCCGGCTCTTCGCAATGCTCGTAACAGGCTCCGACAGAGTCGCTTCCTGACCACTGGACAGCAGATCAACCATCGCCGGCAAAGTACACTTATGATCAAGCAATGAAGCTCGAACAGGAGGCTGCAGTGCAACAAGAATATCATTCTGGCTGACGACTCCCGTAACCTGGTTGTTGTCGTCCAGCACCACCAGAAATCGAACGCGATTTTCACTCATCATCGTGATCGCAGTGGCCACCGGTTCTCGACTGGCAATCGCAACCGGAGCACTCATCACATCCCGAACTGTTTGTGCTCCCCGGCAGAAGATTTCATCGAGCGACAAGTCGCTGTCCAGATCCACCAGTCGTAGCCTCTGCAAAGCCTGCTGTTGCTGAAAGACGCTATAGTAGAGCAGCATCGCCCGAGCAAAACTGCCGGGTGTAATCATGCCTTTAAGTTGATGCGGATCGTCATAAATCAAAATCTGCTCGCAATCCTGCCGCACCAGAATTTCCAGAGCTTCCAGCAGCGTAGCCGATGAGCTGAGGCTGGGTGATTGACGCGAGACGAGATTGCAGACGTTGGTGGTCAGAATACTGCGGTCGCGATCATTTTCTTTGAGAGTGTTCAAGTAGCGAGGCAGGCAGAGAAGAATCGTGGAGTGTTTCAGCAGTCCGATCAGATCGCCTTTCGCGGAATCGATCACCGCAACGGAATTCAATTTGGATGGATCTTTGCGGCCGACCACATCACCCAGAGTAAGCTCGGAACTGACCACGGGAACCGGAGTCGTCATCAGCTCGGTGACGGATTTCAGCCGGGCAAAGAAGCCAAATTCATTGCGAGCCAGCTGATTGAAGAGATCAACAACGCTTTGAACCATGCGCGCACCAATCCTCGTGGAAAATGGGGTATTCTGCTCAAGTTATCGTGATCCTCTGCCGGGACTTGCAGATGTTTGCTGTCAATTCGCTCTAATCAGGGTAAAATCCCGCAGCTTGCTCCATCACTATGCTCGGCACGAACGTAATGCCCGGGGACCGAATTTTCTGTCTGCCGTGCCCACTTTTATGCTCAAATTTCTTTTCGGAACCCAGTGAAATGCGATATGGAATGACTCTGTCCGGATTTGCTCTTGCGGCTTTTGCGGCCGTGGGATGCGATGACGGGAATTATCAGGACTACGGCAAGGCTCCACTGAGCGAAGGCCACGATCACGGACATGACCATGGTCATGATCACGGGCACGATCATGGCGGTCATGCCGGAAAGTACGGCGGCCACGTTCTGGAACTGGATGACACTCACGGTCACCACGCGGAAATGGTTTTCGATACGGCCACTCGCGATATCACCCTCTACTTTTACGGCAGCGAAATCGGTGTCGGTAAGCCGGCCACAGGACTGGCTTTCGAAATCGAAAAAGACGGAGCCGAAGTTATCCTTGAAGCCAAGGCTTCTCCTCTGGAAGGCGAAACCGAAGCCACATCATCACGATTCGTGATTGCAGGCAGCCAGCTTCCGGAAGCGATCAAGTCTGAAGAGCAACTGGACGGACATTTTCACGTCACGGTTGATGGAAAAGAACTCGTCGGCGAATTCCACGCTCATAGCCATGATGAGCATGCTCATGACGATCATGGACATGCGGAAGGTGACCACGCTCACGACGAGCATGCTCATGGTAAAGGCGAAGCCAAGGACGAACACAAGGACGATGATCACAAGCCGGCCGAAGAAAAATCAGAGGCCCCAGCCGCCGATGCACCGAAGGCTGACGCTGCTCCCGCTGCAGACGCCCCGGCCGTAGAGGCACCTAAACCAACTGCCGATGCTCCAAAGGCTGAGTAGTGCAACTTCAACACTTGACCTGCAAGTAGGATTGGCATTCTTGCCCGCCGAAACTCAGTCGGACAAGAATGTCCAACCTACATATCAGGTCTTGAAAAAGCACTCGTGTTAACTGCACGAATGCTGAGGAGACGTTGCTGTCCGTGTTGATCACGAACAGGGCTGTCTTTCCCACGATGCGATAAGTTTGCTTCTCCGAAACGGGCATTGACCTATGAAACCGGATGCTCGCTTCGGGCTGACAACTCTGACCTGCGTTGTCATTGCCAGCATGATTGGGTCCGGTGTGTTTACGACCTCCGGATTCTCCATCGCTGCCCTTGGTTCTGCCGAACGGGTTTTGGTGGCCTGGTGCATCGGCGGTGTCGTCGCCATCTGCGGAGCGATTGCCTACGGAGAACTGGCCCGCCGTCTGCCAGTCTCGGGCGGTGAGTACCTTTATCTCAGCCGTCAATTGCATCCGTTCGCAGGCTTTCTGGCCGGCTGGATCTCCCTGACTGCTGGATTCAGCGGGGCGATCGCGATGGCCGCCATCACATTTGAAGCCTACGCGGTGCCGGAGTCCATTCGCCCCGCATGGTTTGTTCCGAACAGCGTTGCCGTCGCTTCCATTCTGCTCTTCGGATTTGGGCACGCGTTTCTGGTCAAACTTTTTGCCGCCATCCAGAACGCCGTCGTGGGAATCAAGCTCGTCGCACTGACCACGTTTCTGATCGCAGCCGCCACTCAGATTTCGTCGCGACAATGGTACTGGGCACCGCTTGAAGACAATCTGCCACCCGCATGGTCGATGGCGACATTCACAGCGATGGCGGGATCCGTCATGTGGATTTCTCTCAGCTACGCCGGGTTCAATGCCGCCGTGTATATCGCGTCCGAAGTGAAGAATCCGGAAGTCACGGTCCCGCGTTCCCTGTGGCTCGGAACAATTCTTGTCACGGTTCTGTATATCTCTCTCAATGCCGTTTTTGTTTCCGCCGTTCCCGCGTCCGAGCTGGCAGGAAAGCCCGAGATTGCTGCGATCGCTGCCAAGGCTGTTGGTGGGAATTCGATGGAATTATTGATCCGCTGTGCGATCGGCCTCGGAACTCTGTCGTCGGTGGCGGGAATGATTATGACCGGTCCGCGAGTCTTCTCGCGAATGGCCGATGATGGCGTGTTCCCGGCGATGTTTCGAACCGGACCGAACTCGATCAGTCGAACCGTTCTGCTGCAGACAGTCATTGCGGCCAGCTTGGTGATGGTAAGTAACTTGTCGGAGCTTCTGGGATATCTCAGCACGACCCTGGCACTCTCATCGGCGGTGGCGGTCTTTACTCTGCTGTTGCCGGCAAAACGCTCCGCCGCCGAGTCGGATCGACCGATGTCGACTGCAGTCAGACTTTGTGCGATCACTTACGTCGCATCGACGATTGTGATCGCCGGACTGATGGCAAAGAATGAGCCCGCCGATCTGAAGGCCACGGGAATAACATTGCTGCTGGGCGGAATCTTGTGGCTTTTTAGTCGCGGACGATTCCTGCCAGAAAACAAAGGGTGAGAGATTCTTCCTGACTTCTACGAGCCCCGGATTGGCGGGCTCATTTGACTCTGCGATCATCATCCGTTGTGATGCCTCCTCACTTGGGCTGACAAAGAGCCCGCTCTTTCCCCACCTCTTGCTTCCACGCCCGTTCGACCTTTACGGAGCACAACAATGAATTCTCGTCGCCAGTTTCTTTCGACATCGGCCGCAGCGGCCGTTGCCGTCGCACTGAATGAAACAGTCAACGCCGCAGTGAGTAACGCGACTGCGGATATCCCGATCGTAGATACTCATCAGCATCTTTGGGATTTGTCTCAGGTTCAGCCGCCGTGGCTCTCTGGTGCACCAAAGATTCTCAGCCAGACTTATGGTCTCGCCGAATACGCCAAAGCGACTGAAGGTCTGAATGTCGTCCAGGCTGTTTACATGGAAGTGGACGTCGCTCCGGAAGATCAGGTCAAAGAAGCCGACACATTGATCGAGATCTGTCGCAGCAAAAAGGGCCCCACGGTTGCTGCTGTGATTTCCGGCCGACCTGGACAGGAGACTTTTGCTCCCTACATCCGTCGCTATGCCAAAGACAAAGAGATCAAAGGTGTGCGCCAAGTGTTGCATGCGGAAACTGCTGAAAAGGCCATGTGCCTGAAGCCGCAGTTCGTGGCATCAATCAAGCTATTGGGCGAACTGGGGCTCAGCTTCGACCTGTGCATGCGAGCAGGCGAACTCTCTGACGGCCTCGCTCTCGCGAAGCAATGTCCCGGAACACGTTTCATTGTGGACCATTGCGGCAACGCAGATCCGTCAGTCTTCCTGAAGAATTCTCCGGCAGGCGACAAGCCAGCTCACGATCCACAAAAATGGCGCGACGATATCAAGGCTCTGGCCGATCAGGAGAACGTGATTTGCAAGATCAGCGGCATTATTGCCCGTGCACCCAAGGGAGTTGCATTCGTTGAATCACTCGCGCCGATCGTCAACCACTGTCTCGATAGCTTCGGTGCTGATCGAGTCGTCTTTGGCGGCGACTGGCCGGTGTGTCTGCTTGGCGGAAGCTACAAAGATTGGGTGACCACCCTGCGGCAGATTATTTCCAGTCGTCCGATTGCAGATCAGAAGAAACTGCTGCACGAGAATGCTCGCAAGTTTTATGGGCTTTCATAGGGCTCTTAGGTGAAGCACCAGAAAGAGTCCAGCACAGCAAAGTCCCCAGACGGCGAAGGCAATGATCCATTGCCTTCGCCGCTGCCGTTTAAACACTTCCGTTGGTGCCGATTTCAACTCTGAATGAATATCATCCGCGTCCACCGCATCTGGAAAATCGTAGACCCCGTCGTTGCCCGGTGTAGAAACTCGATAGTGACCTCCCGGCATGACTTCAACACGATAAGAATTGCCCCAGATATCCTTCTGAGTAGCAATTGACTGCAAGGCTTCAACAGGATTTGCCGCAATCTCCGCAGCGATGCGTCTGGTCTCATTCCATGTCTGGATTCTCGTCGCTTCTGCTCGGCCAATGTCGAAATGTGGAAGAAGATTGAGGACGATCAGAACGGGAAGAGTAGCCAACGCGCAGAGAAGTAAACGAACGACGGTTGTGAACCAGTAGTATGCATCCCACCCCGAAAACAGCTTAAGTGGCCCCACAAATGCACCTTTGAACGTACTGCAGCGGCCGCATGCTTTGCAAACAACGACTTATCGCGGGTCACAACACCGACTTCTATTCAATCCTGTTTGTTTCACCCGTTGCAATGATCTTAGAGTGAAACTGCGACAACGGGAAATATTCGCTCGTCAGTGAACCCGGGGGGCTGTCAACTTCAAACAGGACGTAGCTGCCGGATCGGAAGACGGGCCGCTGGTTATATGGAAAGAATAACTCCGTCCTGCTGGCTTCCAACGCAGCAGGCAAAAGCATGTGCGGGGGCACGTCGTCTTCCCAGCCGTCTTCCCTCAGATTCGCCACAACATACCGGACATTGCAGCGTTCAACCTCCTGCAGCATCTCCTGACGTCGGCGAGGAAAACAGCGGGCCAGCACGTCGAGGTACACAAATCGCGTGGGCGGATCAAATTTCAGTCGTGGATAGAGATGAATCAGGTTTCCGTTGTAGGCCAGTAACTCGCGATCAGGAATACTCATTTCGCGAAGGTGATCGATTAACGGTTCGAGTTCCGCCCAACATGGGAACGGGCTCTGCGAAATCGAATCCCTGACATCGGTCGGCAATAAGCCACCAACACATGCCGAAAAACACGGCTTGAGATTTGTCAGGCGACTTTGAATATTAAACCCTGAACTCACGATCGACATGATCACAATCACACTGGCAAAGCCTGAAGCCAAACCAAATGGAAATCGCGCGGCAGACTCTGATCTCACTTGTGAAGCGGCGGTGATTTGTACTTCATGAAGTTGCTCTGTCACCGAACGAATACAGATGGCGATCGCCAGGATCATTCCGGGCACATGGACATAATCAAACAGTTGTTGCAATAACACCGCCTGCAGTAACCATCCCAGATAACAGGCACACAGCAGTGATCGACGGGTTCTGATACTGATGACGATCGCAGGAAGATGAAATATCACCCAGGGCCAGAATCGTGACGCATGAGCCTGCAAGCGTTCCAGGTTCCAGCGACTTCTTCCCGCCTGGTAATAGTCACCATTCCAGGAAGTCATCATTTCCACGAAGTACGTCCAGCAACCGGCATTAACCATCCAGAGTATTCCAAGCAACCCAACAACTGCACCGGCCGCAATGACGTACCCGAAATGTTTCAGCCACGACTGGGTTGAAGCGAACTGACTCCGCGAAGCCAGTATCACTGCCACAGCAGGGATCGCCACGAACGGCTTGATCCAGAATCCAATCGCCCACAAGCTGCCCTCAAGAACTGCCAGCAGCAGAAAGGTTCGCCCATGGTTATCGCCGGGAACGAATGCTCGCTGTGATGTCGCATTCCCGAACTTCACACAACACATTCTTCGCGTGGCCACGGCCAACAGACATGGCAGCAGCATCCAGGTGTCGCGCTGACAGTGACACCATTCCGAAGTGCCCAGATAGAACATCAAGAGCAAAGACGCCAGTAAAGCCATCGAAGCTTCCTGCCATCGTCGCGAGCCTGTTCCACTAGCAACAGCGCGACAGAGTATTCCCGTGATGCAAAGCACGATGATAAGATCGAAGACTCTCAGCACCTGATCCGTCTCGCCAAAAAGGCTGCGGACGATGGCGTGGATCCAAACGACACCAGGAAGGTTGGGCTCGATGATGTCGCGGTAGAGCACTCCGCCCTGAATCAGACAGTGAGCCTGCAGATCGTACAAGACAGCATCCGGCGTCAACGGCATCTGCAGAAACACGGGCACCTGCAGCATCAGCAACAGCGCGGGGATTGCCCAGAAGATGATGGCCCTGCGGGACATGCGAGAATCGACTGACTGATGATCAAGAACAAAGGGAACACGCTGAATTGCCGCTCTTCTGAGCGTACTTCATGGTTCCGCGGTCGCTCCGAAATTGCCGCCACGCGTTGCAAAACGTAAACATTTCTTCGGTTTCCGGGCTATAGAATCAGCGGCCCACGATACTCGCAATGTCGTGTCATGTCAGCTCTGATGGTTATACCGGTTATTAAGACCGATTAGCCGCAGGACACGGAGAGTCCATGGTCGTTCTATTCCGGCGGGAACTGCCGTTCAAGCTGCAGGAATATGCTGTTCCGGAGTCGCACTCAGCAGTCTCTGAGCAGGTACACTCCATCTGTAAAATGAATCTCTGCAACGGAAGGATTTTCTCTCCTCGATATTCACGACCAGCGCTTTTTTGGACGATCCCCAAGGGTAGGGACTAGAGCACTCGAAGTCGTTTGAGAGTACCGACGTGCAAGAGATTACACCATTTCTGCCGGGAGATACGGTCGCATACTTGCGGCTGGCGGATGAGGAACGGAAGTTTCCTTTTCGTCCGATTAGTTCCGGCCTGTTCCTGATTGGGCAGGGCCCCGGTTGCGATCTTCGACTCGGCCTGGAAGAGATGCCGCCGATTCATTCGGCGATACAAATGTCTGATTCCGGCGCGGAGCTCACAAAGATAGCGGAGTCCCCGGAACTGCTCGTCAACGGCGAATCCGTCAATCATCTTTTCCTCGAACATGGTGACCTGATCGAGGTCGGTGATGTGCGTCTTGCATTTTTTCTCTGCAATCACACAGCCGCGAATGCAGCAGAACGTCCCATCGAACACAGTAAGTTATCAGCCAGACAACTGATCGATGGCCTTGAGTTTGAGTTGGATCTGCTGGATGCTGATAGCAACCGGACTGGTCGAATTAGTGAACTACTGAAAGCCGCCCAGCAGGCCGTTGATGCGTGCCAGTTCGCTCAAACGATTCGTTTCTCCGACTACGCATCAAAGAAGGCCGCTCCCGAAACGCCTCAGCAGTCAGATTCTTACCTGCAGGTTCTAAATCGCCTGTCATCTCAGGAAACGCGGCTTGATGAAATCTGCAACGTGCTTGAGCAGGTCGTTCACCAGCAGCAGATGATTGCCACAGCATTGCAGTGCGTCGTTGAACGCCTCGATGACATGCGTTCCGGAGCACAGCCCGGTTCAATGCGAGCCAGTGCTTAGCTTGCTGATAGCAGCATTTGCCCGATTTTAGACCGGACCCAGCGAAGCGAGTTCCTGCATCGCCCCTGGACACCGAAATCAATATTGTTCGATGTACGTTCAGCAGAACCTTCATCACTGAACAGTAGTTGTTTGTTTCAGGCAGACCTCCAAACTATTCTGCACAGAGGAATCTCCGGGAAACGAGCCGGAGCTGGTGAGTCGCAGATGTGAGGTATGACGTATGCCGGACTTCAATGCAGTATCTCCACAGAACAACGTCGCGCGGCGTTGGTTTCTGAAGGACTGTGGCGTCGGATTAGGGGCCGTTGCAGCGACGCATTTGCTGGCGCAGAACACGACAATCGCTGCGGATGCGGCTGGACCGAAGCCGTCACCTTTTCCGGGCAAGGCAAAGAACGTCATCTTTCTGTTTATGGCGGGCGCTCCCAGTCATCTGGAGTTGTTTGATAACAAACCGCAACTGACAAAATACAACGGAACCCTGCCTCCGGCCGAGCTGCTGCAAGGTTATCGAGCTGCATTCATCAATCCGAATTCCACTCTGCTGGGACCGAAGTTTAAGTTCTCCCGCCATGGCCAGTGCGGGGCCGAGTTATCAGAACTCCTGCCGCATCTTGCGAAGGTTGTTGACGATATTGCCATTGTGAAGTCGATGGCGACGGACGGCTTCAATCATGCGCCGGCTCAGATTCAGATGAGCACTGGAAGCACGCAGTTTGGCAAACCAAGCCTCGGGTCCTGGTCGCTCTACGGCCTCGGCAGCGAAGCGCAGGACCTTCCCGGGTTTGTTGTCTTCAGCACCGGCAAGAAAGGCCCCAGCGGTGGAAGTGCCAACTGGGGTAGCGGTTTTCTGCCGACGGTTCATGCTGGAGTTGAATTCCGCACGAGCGGTGATCCGGTGCTTTACCTCTCCAATCCCGCCGGAGTTGACCGCAGGCTACAGCGCGAATCTCTGGATGTGATCAATCAATTGAATCAAAGTCGGCTGGATGTAGTGGGTGATCCGGAAATTGCCACTCGAATCCATTCGTTTGAAATGGCGTATCGAATGCAGTCCACAGCTCCGGATGTGATGGACCTCAGCAAAGAACCGCAGCATGTGCTCGACATGTACGGTGCCAAACCCGGCGAACCTTCCTTTGCGAACACCTGCCTGTTAGCTCGTCGATTGGTCCAGCGTGGCGTGCGTTTCGTGGAGATTTTTCATGAGGCGTGGGATCAGCATGGAAATCTGGTCGCTGATTTGAAGAAAAATTGCAAAGACACAGACCAGCCCTGTGCGGCGTTGATTCAGGACCTGAAGCAGCAGGGTATGCTGGACGATACGCTGGTGATTTGGGGTGGCGAGTTCGGTCGGACTCCGATGGTTCAAGGAGGAAACGACGGTCGCGATCATCACCCGAATGCATTCACAATGTGGATGGCCGGCGGTGGAATCAAAGGCGGCGTGACGCTTGGCGAAAGCGATGAGTTTGGATTCAATGCGGTCGTTGATCGAGTTCATGTGCGTGATCTGCACGCTACAATTCTGCATCTGCTGGGCTTTAACCACAAACAGCTCTCATTTCCATTTCAGGGGCTCGATCAACGCATCACGGGTGTTGAGCCGTGTCGTGTCGTCGAGCAGATCCTGAGCTAAGAGCCCTTTGCTGAAAGTTGGTGTGCCTTCGCTTCGCTTGTCGCACCTAAAAAATGAACATTTTCTCTCAGAGTGTGACAAGGGAGCAACAGCGACCGCAGGCACACCAGATGACTCTTAACCCAATCCAAAACGAGACTTCCCGACCTCACTTCATCCTGAAAGTCATTCGATCATGGTCGATCTCACGGTCATTCTGACAGCCAATGATCTGGTACATCTTCCGGAATTGCGCGAGTTGCTTGCAACGCAGGTGCAGATGTCTCGCGCGGAACCCGGATGCATTCGGTTCGAAGCGTTCGAATCTCAGACCGTCCCCGGAACCTTTATTCTGGTCGAACGCTGGGAATCACAGGCCTCGCTGGATGAGCATCGCAAGGCGACGGCGTGCATGACGGTTTACTTCCCGAAGGTTATTCCGCTGGTCAGCCGTGTGCCTCATGTCTGTTCAGTGCTTGCCGGCACCTGACTGCCAGGGGCCTGAAGCGAAAAGAGTTCCCGCGGCATCGCGAAGTGAACGTGCTCTTCGCGAAGCACCTCTTCAGAAATTGTGGCGTTGAAATGAGTCTTGAGGAATTCAAGACATTCCTGAACCACGATCTCGGGAGCACTCGCGCCAGCCGTGACAGCCACCGTCTGAGCTTCGGCGAACCATTCCCGTTTGAGTTCGCCGGCTCCGTCGACGAGGTAGCTCGGAACACCTCGTGCGGCCCCCATTTCCATCAGGCGGCGACTGTTGGAACTGTTCTGACTTCCGAGCACGATCAAGACGTCGGCCGACTCAACGAGCATCTTCACGGCTTCCTGCCGATTCGTCGTGGCGTAGCAGATATCTTCTTTTTTTGGTGAGTCGATGTTGGGGTATCTCTGCCGCAGAGCCTGAATCACAGCGTTGGCTTCTTCAACGCTGAGTGTGGTCTGAGTCAGGTAAGCCAGCTTGTCGTCCTGAGTAAACGGCAGACGATTCACATCATCTGACGTTTCCACAAGCGTGATGCTCTCAGGTGCCTCACCCATCGTTCCAATGACTTCATCGTGGCCTTCGTGTCCAATCAGGATGATGTTGTATCCCTGATTGGCGTAACGAATGGCTTCCAGATGAACTTTCGTTACCAGCGGACATGTCGCGTCGACGGTCTGCAACTTTCTGCTGCGCGCGATCCGCCGGATTTCCGGTGAAACACCATGCGCACTGAATAGAAGAATTCCGCCGATCGGTACTTCTTCCAGGGAGTTGACGAACTTAACGCCCTGCCCGGTGAAACGATCCACGACGTACTTGTTGTGGACAATTTCGTGATACACGTAGATCTCAGGGCCAACTCGACGAATCGCTTCGTCGAGACATTCGATGGCCATATTGACCCCAGCACAGAACCCACGGGGGCTGGCGAGCAGAACTTTCATGAGACCTTCCTGCAAATCTTCTTTCCACTCGCTTGCAGCTATCGCGTCAGCCGGAATTCTGCCGGGCACAGTGCTTCCGGCAACCGCCTGAGGACGGGACAACAAACGTCAATCCACAGCCAATCAGTATCGAGGTTTTCTAAACGAAGTGCCCCTCGCATGGACCTGCAAACGGAACTACTGAACTGTCTCCGTTGATTCAGAGATGTCACTTGAGACAGCAGCATCTACCTGCGTTTGGGCATTCTGAACTTGTACGGATTCATTCGCTGACTTCAATCCAGCCAACCGTTGAATGATCAGCCGATTTAACTCCGGCAGACCTTTTCCTGTGACCGCTGAGATCAGAAATACGTCCTTCCCGGTGACTTCGCGAAGTAATTCTGCGCAAGTTGCAGCATCCGGCAGTTCTGCTTTAGTCACGCAGATGATTTCCGGACGCTCGGCCAATGACTGGTCGTACAACCGCAGTTCCTCACGGATCTGAGCATAGTTATCCAGTGGGTCGGATTGGTCCATCGGATCCGGCTCCACCAGATGCACCAACAGACGCGTTCTTTCCACATGTCGTAGAAACTCGTGACCCAACCCGGCACCAGCGTGTGCGCCTTCGATCAAGCCGGGAATATCCGCGAGCACATACTCATTGTCGTAGCCGACATGAACCAGCCCGAGATTGGGATACTTTGTCGTGAAGGGATAGTCGGCGATTTCAGGAGTTGCCCGAGAGACGCGGCTAAGCAGAGTCGACTTGCCGGCATTCGGTTTTCCAACGAGACCAACATCTGCGATCACTTTAAGTTCAAGAATGACCTCACGATAGTCGCCGGGATGGCCCGCTTCTGATTCGCGTGGCGCGCGGTTGGTTGGGGTGGCAAACCGCGTGTTGCCTCGTCCACCTCGACCACCATGACAAAGGATGACACTGTCGCCATGATTCTGAAGATCCTTCAGCACGTGACCGTGTTTCAGATCTTTGATCAGGGTACCGGGCGGAACCAGGATCACTGTGGATTTTCCACGTTTGCCGCTGCAAAGTGCCCCAAGGCCGTGCTCACCGCGTTCCGCGTTCCAGTGTCTGTGGCCAACGAGGTTGCCCAGGGAACCCTGATTGGTATCAGCCTTGAGAATAACGTCGCCGCCTTTGCCGCCGTCGCCACCATCGGGGCCACCGCGAGGGACAAACACTTCACGACGAAAACTGCTGCAGCCGTTGCCGCCATCGCCTCCGCGACAATACAGAATGACTCGATCGGCAAACATGGTCACGACTTTCGGGGACAATACAGAGAACTTTTCCGGACGTGGATTGTAGCATTTTCCCGGTCTTTATGGTTGTCTTTTCGGGTGGAATCGTGGCCATTCTCCGTTTGACATTCTCGCCCTGAGGCTCAGAATCCCGGCATTGAGGGGGAGAATACCATTCTGCGCGTGTCCACGATTGAATCATGACTCCAAATGATGTAACCCGCAGATTGGTCCTCAGAACGGGCGACAAAACCGGGACGACCTCCCGCAGAGATCTGGAAATAAACCGAAGGAGCGTCCAGATGGGTGCCTTTATCGGCCTTGTTAGCGTTTCTTACTTCATACCGTGCAAAGAATAAGACATGTCAGAATTCCAGTCGGTCGCAAGGGTTGGCGACATCCCGGAAGGACAGGGGCGATCATTTGCCGTGAATGGCACAATGGTCGGCGTCTTCCTGTCTCAGGGCCGTTATCTGGCGATCAACGACTTTTGCCCGCACATGGGGGCGTCACTGGCGGATGGGCATGTCGAAGACGACGCTGTAATGTGCCCATGGCACGCATGGCGATTCAGCCTGAAGGACGGTACTTGGCTCGATAATTCCCGAAGCAAGATTCGTAGTGCCTGCTACGAAGTCCGAGTTGAGGACGGCGCGATCCAGGTGAAAGTACCAACCGAGTGTAAAGCCGAGTAACTCAGACGATCTTTTCACGGGACATAAGTCGCTGCGATTTCCTTAGTGTCTTTGCGGCTTCGCGTGAGACACTTTTTTTCACGCAAAGACACGGAGACGCAAAGGCGAAATC
>CANHVD010000007.1 GCA_947463775.1 Planctomycetaceae bacterium
CAGAATAGGCCCAAGACTATGCAGCGCATGCGCATAGTCATTGAACGATTGCTCACCCGCGTACAGTTTCAGATTCCCAGCGAGATGAGCGACCAGGAAACCACAGAGAGATAGTCCGGAGATCGCCATCAGAATCTTTTGCCCAACCGTGGTTGAACAGACTTTGATCAGCGGACCCAGTCCGGGAACTCTGGAAAGGATCTGAGCCGGCAGGCTCAACGTTCGAAGCAGAGCGTCCAAGAGTCACGCTCCTCCCGCGGAAATCAAGGTTAGGAAAACACGTCATGGAAGGCGATGGAGAAGATCGGAGTTCCGATCGATTCCGAATGCCCGGCGGATTATAGGCCCCTGAGTTTGAACTGCAACAACCGCGAGCAACTTGTCAACTTCTCGCAGATTTCGAGATCTTTTGTCTCAATACCGGGCGATCACGTACGCTCTTATTCGCCTCGATGGTATTCGCTCGGGCACATTCTGCCGAACTGGATCCGAATCGCATAACGCGGGCAAGCCCCTTGGCACATTGATGGTAAACAGACGTTCGTGAACATTGGTCATCTCATCTGCGATACGAATCTTTGGACTCACTTTGATTCCACGGCAGGCTTTGTAACCTGTTGCTGTGTTCATGTTTGGTTGCGGGCGACAATGGGTAATACTCTGTCGATTTTGCAACCACTGTTTTTAAATGGCTCCACTTTTATCGTATCAGGAACGGCCTTCGATGACCGACATTCATGATTTGACACGACGATTGCAGCGTGCTTCTGATTCAAAAATCGTACTCTATGTGGCTGATGGTCTCGGTGGCTTGCCGCTACAGCCGGGTGGAAAAACAGAACTGGAAACTGCCAATACACCTAATCTGGATGCGTTAGCGCAAAGAGGTGTTTTGGGGATGAGTATTCCTGTCCTTCCGGGAATCGCCCCGGGAAGCGGGCCGGGCCATTTGGGATTGTTCGGTTATGACCCCCTGAAGTACGACATTGGCCGAGGAGTTCTTGAGGCACTGGGAATCGACTTCGCTCTGACTGATCGTGATGTCGCAGTTCGAGGCAACTTCTGTACGGTTGATGCCAACGGAATCATCACAGATCGCCGAGCAGGACGAATCTCCAGCGACATTGCAGCCAAGCTATGCGAAAAACTCGACAAGATCACCATTCCAGGCGTCGAAGTCTTTGTGCGTCATGTGAAGGAGTATCGGCTGGTCATCGTGATTCGTGGCGATGGACTTGGAGGCAGCGTCAATGACACAGACCCTCAAAGAACAGGAGCCGCTCCACTAAAGCCACAGGGGGCTGATTCGGCTTCGCAAAAAACAGCCGAGATTCTGGCCGAGTTCTTACGGCAGGCTGCAGTTATCCTGAAAGATGATGCACCAGCGAATTTGCTGACGATGCGGGGGATTGCAAAGATGCCTCCGATACCAAAGTTTCAGGAAGTCTACGGAACTCGAGCCGCTGCGATTGCTGTGTATCCGATGTATCGTGGCCTCGCACGCCTTGTCGATATGGAGATCCTGGATGCAGGACACACGCTCGACGATCAGATGAAGTGCCTCGAAGAGAACTGGTCAAAATACGACTTCTTCTTCATTCATTTCAAATACACGGACAGCACTGGTGAAGACGGAAACTTCGACGCCAAGGTAAAACGAACAGAGGAATATGATTCGGCGATTCCGCGAATCAACGCTCTCAAGCCGGACGTCCTGATTATTTCAGGAGACCACAGTACTCCCGCAAAGATGAAGTCTCATAGTGGCCATCCGGTCCCGACCATGCTTGTTTCTGACATTTGCCGCTTCGACGGATCAAAGCAGTTCGGTGAGTCAGCCTGCCGAGTCGGCGAACTGGGCATGTTCGAAGCCAAGTATTTGATGCTACAGGCTCTGTCCCATGCTGGGCGCCTTGAAAAGTACGGCGCTTAATCGTTGCTCAATGGAATGGTGCGTTCCCGTGTTAAAAACCGGGAACGCACTTCTTCGAAGACGGCCGCCCCGTTCGCAGCAATGGCCGCTCATATCCACCGCCATCTCTGACATCGACCAGCCATAAAATAAAGTGGACTGCCCACTGGCCATGACACAATGATTCTTGCCCGAGGCATCTCCCTGGTTTGCGTTCATGGACTGCCGAATCAGAACCGTATTTTCTGTCCCTGAAAACGCTATCCCCTGCTCTGCCACCCGACTTCCATCTGTTTGATTGTGTAGAGAACGATGATACTCGGCATTGGAACTGACATTGTTGAGATTGAGCGTATCCGCAGTATGATCGAGCGGCATGGCGATCATTTTTTGCAGAGATGCTACACGTCAGTGGAAATTGAGTACGCGATGCGGCATCGAGATTCAGCCGTTCGTTTTGCCGGGCGCTGGGCTGCAAAAGAAGCCGTCGTGAAGGTACTCGGCACTGGATTCGTTCAAGGGATCACTTTTCACGATGTGGAGATCATCGCACTCCACACCGGGCAACCAACAGTAAAACTGAGCGGCGAGGCTTCGCGGATAGCGAGCGAACGAAAGATCGCCGAGATCCTAATCACTATTTCACATGCTCGCGAATACGCAACCGCAACCGCGATCGGTCTCAGCGCAAATCAATGACCAGCTTTATCCGCAGCATGGTCTGCCGCTTCGCCCTGCTCCGCACCTGACCCGTAGGCGTTGTCAGCGATGATCGATGAATGAGTCCACCATCCGGCAATTGCCATCGCAAAGATGGTGTACAGGAATAGTGCGGACAGCATCTTTCCAATCGCGCCGCCAGCCGTCACATCATCCGCAGAAAACTGCTCGACTTCCACTGCAGAAAACAGTGGAGCGTCCTGTGAAGCAGAAGCAGCGTCGTGGGAAGCATGGTCTGACATGGATCGAGCTCTCTCGGTAACAAAACAGATAAATTCGGGTGACTGGCAAGGACATCGGCTCGGAAAAGCATAGCACGCAGCAGAAATGTTGCGAATCCGGGCTAGATTACTCAACTTCAGTTTTCAGGAATTGGAATCAACTTGATCGTTGCTTAGGGGCTGACGGCGAAGGCTTACGCCTTTTCCAAACTTTCGGCTTGGCTACCCCCCCCCCTTCATAGCATTGATGAGTCCTGAATACTCCACCGGCTGGCTATCCCACAGAAGATGTCAGAGTCCCAGCAGTTCCCCAAGAATGTTGCTGGAAGGATGCGGGTGCCCCTTATATTGACGGAACCCTTCCCCGAATTTCGCACCAACTTCCTGCCCTCGTTGACTACTCCAGCGTTTACAGGCGTCAAGATATTCGTCCATGCCATGCTGTCGGCGTAACCATTCGCGTTGGCTGGCATGGCATGCCAAAGCGTCGAGCTTATCCGGGAATTCGTCACTGACGTCGATTACAAAGTCCGTCGGAATTCGATTGCCAAAGTGATCAATTCCTTCGATCGGATCAACGTAATAGAGCCAGGGGATCTTTTTGGTGGGAGGTGCGGGATCCCATTGGCAAGTTCGGTAATTTGGCACCGATGCACTAAAACAGGCATCGCGAACCAAGGCGCTGGTGATTTCGTGATCGTGCATATAGTCGATCGGCGGAGCTGTCAGAATAATGTCGGGGGCCGTGCGGCGAAGAAACTCGGCCATGCGTCGGCGGCTGTCGTTGTCGAATACAATCGACAGGTCGCGGAATTCCAGACAGTGACATTCAGCCTGAATAATGGCTGCTGCCTTACGGGCCTCTTCGCGGCGTATTGCAGCGATCTCTTCACAACTATGCTCAGCGCTTCCGCAGTCACCGGGGGTCATTGTGGCAACGGAAACTCGGCACCCTAGTTTCACCAGCCTCATCAGTGTGCCAGCGCATTGGAATTCGATATCGTCTGGGTGAGCATGGATGGCAAGCACATGTAACTGCTTGGGGTCGACCGCTACTGCCGTTTTTGAAGAAGTCACCTGGTAGTATCCTGTAAGAACATCGTTATCAGAGCTGTTGACGACCACAAACTGGCTTCATGAGTGGAAACACCAGTGAGTCTCCGTGTACGAAGGCTATCGAAACATGCTGACCGATTCCACAAACAGGAACCAGAGCAACGAACATGCCACTGCATGCGGTTCCGGGCAAATTCGTATTTCCACAAAGTCGGTTTTTCGATAGAACAAAAGCCGATGCCCAAGGGGCAAATTTAAGAGATTAGACCGACGCAGCGAAGGATCGACGTTGATGTCCATGATTCGATTTCAGCAACTTTCTGGTTCTTTATTAATTGCCGGAGCGATTTTGGGCTGCGGCACTGGCGATCAGAGCGGTGTTTCCGAAACGCCAGCAAATGCTTCAGAGAAACGCCCCCAGGAAATCCAGACTGCTGAGGAAACTCCTTCTCCCGGAAAGTCGGTCAAGGCGATTACGGCATCCATCGAAAGCCCCGCCAAAGCGACAGTCGGTGAAAGCAATCCCGGCAGCACAGATTCAGACAAAACGGCCGAAAAATCGTCATTTCCGGACGACGAGGCCACAAAGACTTTGAAGGAAGTTCAGCGTCTTCGAATCGCACCACTGCCTGCGGATACCAAGGACGCAAGTGCTGCACGCCGTGAAAGAAACGAGCGAATCGTTGAAATGGCAACGAAGGTGCTTCGAATAACCATGGACGAGGAAAGTCGCAAACCACAGTTCCATCAGGCGATCGGACAACTGCTGGAAGCGAGATTCCAACTTGCGATGTTGGGTGGTAAGGCTGAAATCGATCAGCTTTACACGGATGTCCAGGCACTCAACGATCGCGATCCGAAGTCGGTCGCAGCGGCTGAGGGTGTCTACACGATCGCAAAGTTCGCTCACACCCAAGCTGGATTACATGGTAAAGCTCAACCAGTCTGGTTCGAGACATTGTCGCGTTGGGCTCGCGAATTCGCAGACCGTTTCCCTGAGCAGACACAGCGAGCGGTCAGCCTGTTGTTCGGAGCCGCACGGAGTTGTGAATTGCATGCTAATGCAACAGACGATAGTGAACTGTCTAACCGGCTGATGACCGAATGTAAGCTTTGCTACACGACCCTGGCAGAAAAGTTTGGCAAGACAGAACAAGGGCAAAATGCTACTGCATCTTTGCGTCGGCTGTCTCTTGTCGGGCAGCAATTGTCACAATTCTCCGGCCCCACGGCTGATGGTGGATTTGTGTCTGCAGATGACTTTCCGGGGAAACCTACACTGATCTATTTCTGGGAGTCAGACAGCCCGGAATTCTCTGAAGGGCTTCTCCCCGTGCTCGAGAAGATTCGGTCCCAATGGCCTGCTGATCAATTGCGTATCGTTGGTGTTGCCCTGGATGAAGACGAATCGACATTGAATTCTTTCATGGAGATGAACAATGTCCCGGGTCAGCAGATCTTCTTTCCGAATGCTCAGCAAAGATCATGGGACAGCCCGCTGATTCGATTCTGGGGGGTTGCGCGTGCCCCATCCGTATGGCTAATCGATGCAAAGGGCAAAGTCGTCAGTACAACGGCGACAGCCAAAACCACGCTTAAAGAACTGCAGTCAATGCTGAAGCCGTAATGGCCGACGTTTCGACTTGCGACAGATCATTGCCTGCGAATGTCCTCGATCTGATCCGCCTTCAGCGCGCTGCGAATCTCGATATACTGCAATGGGGATTTCTTAAAGAGTTCACGATTCTCCTGCGACTTGAATAGATAAAGCCGCTGGTCGAAGAAGGCACCATACTGAATTCGGCCCGCAATGGCCTTGCCCTCTTTTGTAAGAACAATAGGGTCACAGCCCAAGTCCTGTGGAGCGTACTCAACGGGGTTCTTTAGAAACTTGTCGCGATCGGACTCTGACGCAAATCGATAGCGAATATCGCGATAGTCGGCAACGATCGAATCCTGGCCGGGCGTCCATTCTCGCGCATCGTGGAGTCGGACCGGACAATACCCATCCAGTCCCGTTATAAGCAACTCGTTTGTTGGTTCAGGATTCTCAGGCTCTGGCTTCAGTGTCTTTTCAGAATCGCCTTCGACAGGTGGCTGAGGAGATGTAGTTTGAGATGACGGATCCGTTGGATTCGGAACGGGCTCGTCATTGCTCTTTTGCTTCTCTTCTTCCCCTTGAGGCTTAACCTTGACCTTCGTTTTGCCGCGTTCTGCCGTATCCCTCAATAGAGAAACGTACGCTGCCCGACTCATGTAGCCAATGTTCAACGTTTCTACCGTCCCGTCAGCGAACACGACAACGTCACGCGGCACCGTTGACGCTTCAAACCTTGAGGCCAGATCCGGCTCTTTAGTTACGTCAATTTCTACCGAAGCTAATCCGGTGGACAAAGCTTTTTGAACATCAGCGTGCGGGAAAACATCTCGGTCCATCCGCTGGCACGGCCCACAGTACCAAGCCTGGAAATGCAGAAAAATCGGTAGTCCATCTCTCTCAGCCGCAGTGGATGCTTCGGCATAATCGGACTTCCATCCTCCGTGCTGGGCGTGACATGACGCCGCCGAAGAGATGATCATGATTCCGCAGGTAAGAAACCAAAAACGCATGTGAATTCGCTCCGAAGACAACCGGCGACTCAGAAGTTGAGCTGCTTCCGAACAGTGAATGTGCTGGAGGCCGATTTACGCACCTGCATTCGGCTATCGGCAAAAACAGCGACGTGGTCAGCAGTGCTCGGTAATGATTTGCAGGAATCCGTTGTGATGTCGCATAAATTGTGATTTCAGGGACTGCTCAGTTACGGTGTTATTAATCGAATTTAGCGGTCAGGCAAAAGTTGTTTCGCTCAGGCTGGGACCATCCATCCCATCGATTGTTCCGAGTACCCTGCCCTGCCTTGCCGTCTTTTGATTCATGGCGTTGAATCCGAATTCCGCACAATCGGCATGACCAGCAGTATTCATTGAATATGGGCAAATGGGGTAAATCGATCCGCAAGTTGCTGGGCATTTACCCGATAGCGATGCTGCAAAAATGCAACCGGCCTCATTCCTGTGCCAGGCTGATAGTGTGTCGAGGTAGTTCCCTGTCGATTATTCCTCCGGAGCAGATCGTGCCCTATTCCCTTGAATCCATTCTCGCATCAGAGCGAATTCCAAGCCTTCCGGAAGTAGCGGCCCGAATTGTGGAGATCGCTCGCGACCCAGATCCAAACTATGACCAACTGATTGAAACAATCCGTACCGACCCCGCGATCGCAGGACGTATTCTGAAGACTGCCAACTCTGCGTTGCTTGGCATGAGAACTCGGGCAAATTCCATTGAACAGGCAGTGCCCCGACTTGGGACCACGATGGTTCGCACCCTTGTGCTGGGATTTTGTCTGGCTGAATACCAGAACCGCAACTCATTCAAATTACGTCGCAGTTATCAGATGGTGTGGCGCGAATCCTTAACTCAGGCCGCTGTTGCCGAAGCTCTGGGGGAGCGGCAGGGAGGTAAGGTGGATCCAGCAAACTGGTTCTTGGCCGGGCTGCTTCAGGACATTGGCCGACTTGCTTTACTCCATACCTGCGGCGAAGCCTATGTGGAAAACGTTCTGGAGCCGGAGGACGAACGTACTCAGCGCCAACGGGAACAGGAATGGCTGGGATTTACTCACGTGGAAGTAAGCCAGGGCTTGTGTCGAAAATGGAATCTGGAGAGTGAATTCATCGATGCAATCGGCGTTCACCATGCATCGGCTCACAGAGTGGTGCCACTCAAATTCGTATCCAGCACCTCCTTGCCCGCAGCCTTGATCACGGCAACGCATGTCTCTGAATATCTCGAAGAAGTCAGCCACAATCTCAGTTGCAGCAGAGAACATATCGAACGACTCCTCATACAGGTCTTTGCATTGCGTCCCAATGATGTTTTCCGCGTCCTTGCCGATATCGATTCACGAGTCGGAGAGATGAGTGCAACATTCGGAATTGATGTCGGTAGACCTCCGGCCCTGGAATCCATTTTGGCAGAGGCGCAGGAATTACTGGGGCAGATTGCATTGGCTGGCCAACTGCGACTTGTGAATGCAAATCCAGGGATCGAACGCCTCGAGAGAATTCGACTCGAAACGGCAGAGTCACTGCATGTACGAGAGGCCGCATGGAAGGATAGCCTGACGGGCGCCTTCAATCGCGGCTGGCTTGAACCTGCATTGAGTTCCGTTATCGATCAGGCTCATCAGCACCAGGTTCCCATTGGGCTGCTGTTGATTGATCTTGATAACTTTCGAAGGCTCAATCAGGAAGCGGGCCCACAGTTCTGCGATATGCTGCTGCAGAAGGTGACAGCAATCCTGCGTGAGTGTGTTCGACTTTCTGACTCTGTCGTCCGATACGGCGGCGATGAGTTTGTCATCACTCTCAAGGACGTGAATTCGGATATGCTCACAATGGTCTGTGATCAAATTCGCAGCCGAATCCGGTCAGAACTTTCGACAACAGATCCGTTGAGACAAATTACGTGCAGTATTGGAGTAGCGTACTACGCGCCGCAGAATGGAATTGCAGTGCGGGCAGATTCATTGATACGCGAGGCTGATAAATCTGTCTCCGCAGCACGGCGGAAAGGTGGAGATCAGGCCGTCATGACATTCCTTGAAGGCGGAAAATGGACGACGCAGATCCTTGAGGCCACAATTGCCAAATAGTTTTTCAATGGTTCAAGTCCTGACGACATCGAACCACGCCTAACGTTCTTTTTTTGAACGCCCGGATGGAACAGGTATCAATTCGGGCGCTCTTTTCTCTCCGCTGCCAATCTCAGCATCTGCTGGAGGCCCCTCGGCACCCTCCCCAAACAAAGCCAGATTCCAGTCGGTGGTCAGCAAGAGATCAAAGCCCGGATTCTGTTCTTTGACCTGACAGGAACAAGCACCGCACAGAAACTCCGTCAGATCGTGGATCAAATCTGCGTTCAACTGTTCTCCGGGGATCACTTCAAGAACGCGTCCCCGCCCGAACACAGGGACGATCAGCGGACTCCCTTCCCGAAAAGCGTCGATCTTGAGTCCGGAAATCTGTCGGACCAGATACTGTTCTTCTGGGTCATTCGGGTTGATTTCAAGCACGGAAAACTGAAGTAGCAGAGGAACCTCTGAGTAGAGTTCTGAGCCTGGCAGTCCGATGCCCTCCGGTAACTCAATGCGTCTTGGCAGTTCTTTGCACTGAGTATTCAGGAGTTCTCTGACTTTCGCATTTCGCTGCTCATCTGATGATCGAAGCATGAGCCAGACGATCGAGTCTCCTTCCTGAAGACGTCGCAGGAGTTGGCTTCTGGCTGGAGAACGCAAAAGATTAGAAGATCTGAGTTCCTGAAGAGATCCATACCAATGATTGATGGTCTGCCCCTTCCCTTTCAGTGACCGGGCCACGGCTGCGGGTGGCAGCAGATCCGTTTTTTGCTTCGTCGTAATCCATAGGTCTCGAAGCTCCTGATCAGTTGTCTGATTAATGTCGACGCGAAGCACGTTAAGGTTCGCGGCACCGCTCTTCAATATGGACTCCTGTTCGAGCTCTTTGATCATCATTTCATCGTCAGATGAAAGCGGTTGTTCGAAGAAGACAACAAGCTCGCAGACGTCAGACTTCCATCTCTCAAGTGCAAATCGAAATACGGGAATGTTACAGGCCGCCACAATCGATGTACTGGCCAGAACGATCAAAGCCGCAATTCCTGACTTCCACAGCGTTCTTCCGGAAAAAAATCGACACCAGCGTTTTTGCACACTGTCTTTAACAGACGGAGTCGCGGATTGGCCAGACAAGCTGTTCGATGGACTCATGGTGTTCGTAATCATCTCTTATCCTCTCGACAGGCTCAGAACGTAAACTCCGACCAGCATACTGAGGATACAAACGGCTTTGGGCAAGGGATTCTTTTCTCCGTAGATTCTGACTCCTGCGATAAATGCAATCACGATCGAAGTTCTTCGAAGCGGAGAAATGACCGAGATTAATCCCCCTGGCGTTTCAATCGCAGTGAAGTAAAGAAAGTCGGAGACAAGCAGCAGGATGGAAATCACGGGGATTGACCAGCGCCATTGAAAGGGAGTCGTCGTGCGCCCTTTAAAGTACCAGTGCGTCACCAAAGGAGTCATGACCAGCACAAGATACACAGAGAACCATGCCTGAACAGTCGCAGCATGCAGATGACAGTTTTGTAGCAGGAACTTATCGTACAAGGCACTGCAGGCCCCAAGCAGTGTTGCGATCACCATAAAACCAACCCAGCGGTTTCTGTGGAAGTGAATCCCCTCCTTTCGCCCTACCAGCGAGAATGCGTAGAAGGAGATCAGAATGATGGTGATCCCGCCCCACTGCCACAAATCGGGCCGCTCGCTTAAGAAAACAACTGCGATCGTAATGGTCCACAGTGGACTGCTTGCTCGAATAGGAGCGGCAATCGACATTGGCAGATGCTTAAGAGCAAACGATGCGAAGATCCAGGAACTGCCTGCGATCAGTGATTTCAGGAACAACAGAATGTGCCCCGTTCCGGACAGCGATTCAACTCGCAGAAAGTGAGCCGGTACTCCTGTGGGATAGAATTGAGAGAACAGGATCAATGGAAGCCAAAGACTCGCGGCAGTCAGAACATTAAAAAACAGGACGGGAGGGACGGCATTCTCTTTCAGCGAAACCTTCTTGGCGATTTCATAGAATCCCAGAAAAACGGCCGAGCATAAGCTGAGCAGGATCCATGTCATTGCGAGCGTTCTACTCAGGGCTGTTTAGGGGCAAAGACTTCTCGTCGCCTGTAAGTCGCATCGGCTCAGACGATTGCAGCGTTGGTATGCGACGAATCTTCAGGTCGTCTATATGCGCTTCTTCAACTCCGCTTTGTCCCATCAGGCCAATAGTTACAGAGAATGATGTTGATGAACTGACCGGGCGAATCATCTCAAATTTGGTCCATTCGGATTCCAGTTCCGTGCGCACGCTGTTCTCAGGACCAAGCTCAGAGTCGAAGATCACAAGAGGACGCTTCGATTCAGGCGACGCAGTTCGCCCTTTTCTCACTCGTCCGCTGACGATCATCACGTCTCCCGCATTTACCTCTACAGGTGGCGTTGTCACCGTGATCGGCATTGAATCATCGCGCGAGAGTCGGCTTGACTCGGGGTTTGCATACCAGGCAATCAATCGCAGAACCTTCCCCGCGCGGGGATCCTGTAGCACATCGGCGGTTGCCGAGCAGGGAGACTTTGGTGCAATGCTGAGGTTCCAGCCTTCCTGTGATGCCGAGCGCAGGTTCTCAAAATCGCCCGATGGCAGAAGATTATCACTGAGACGGTGCTGCTGTTGCTCAATGTAATGAATCAATCGCCAGTGATCGGGAAGCGTTGCGAACGATATGGTGTGTGGAGACGACGTCGGCGAGCTCAGATCTGCAATGGCAAGTTTCCAGCACTCCTGTTGAGCCAGTCTGGCAAATCGCATGGAGTCACGCGCTCGCTGTGCGGCCTCATGGAAGTCCTGATTCTTCAGCTCAAACTCAGCTCGATCCAGCATCTGTTTGGACTGCGACATCAGAGCATCGACCTGAGGTGCGACAGTATGCTCGTCCCGCAGGAGTTCGAGAGTTTCCAGAACTCGCAGATACTTCAGAGAAGCCAGCTCCGTCGTTCTTGCGGCAGCCCGCGGGGCCATCGCGTGAATTTGCTTTTCCAGCCCGGGAATAAGTGCCGCAGGGTTGGAACAAATCACCAGCGCCGCGCTTTGATCGAAGTTCTTAATCTTTAATGACAGGCCCCCTGCCGTCACTTCCCGAGGAAGCCCACTGATACCTGTCGTGGAGATCTGCCACGCGGAAGAAGTTTCCGACGCAGCCACGATCAGATTGACTTCCGGCTCAAACAGAGGGCCTGGAACAAACTGCGAGACATTATCCCACGCTGTTGCGAGAATCAGAGTATCCCCATTGCCATTAATGACAACGGCATCATGTGTTGAAGGCCCCTCGGCGCCTGCGACCGCTGCTCCAGCCGTTCGGCCTCCGAGAGCAGAATTCAAACGTGATCGCGTGTCACGATTTCGTGAAGCTGATTTCTGTTCGCCCTGATGAAGTGCGAGGTAACCTTCAATTCTGCCGCGAGCCAGAAAACGTTCCAGCAATTCAATTTCCATGCAGGCAAGCTCGATAGCAATGGCGGTTTCACGATCCGCACTATTGTCGATTTGCAGAGCATGCGTTTTCCAGAAACCTATGCCCTTATAGCCGGCAGACAACGCCGTATAGACACCCTGTTGAATCTGCTCCGGTTCCAGAAACGTCTGACGAAGTCCCAGATCTTCTCGCCAGGCTCGCTGCAATGCCGATGGCTCAGTTTGAACCCATGTCCACGGGCAGGAAATCTGGCCCGCATTCTGTTGGCGACGGATAAGCAAGTTTCGAAGAGAGCCAAAGGAAATATCTCGCCCGACAACATGCCGACCGATTCCAACAAGGTCGATTTCCCGAGCAACTGAACCTTCTGACCCGGTGACATCAGCTATCTGCAGTCGCTGATACCTTCTGTCAGCGCTGCGAACTTCGCGAGACCATGCCAGGAGATGAGGTTGCTCCTCGGGAGAAACTCGAGTTCCTGTCAGCCAGGCTGACACATGAGGATACTGCTGATCGAGAGGTGGAAGTGATTGCAGCAAACGCGTGTAGTCGCCGGGTTCGAATTCGGGATGGGGAGGAGTCGCGATGACTGCAATTCCGGCTTCGTACAAACTCCGCGCACGATCCTGATCATTACTGTCCGGAACCCAGACTGAGTTCAGGCCGATTTGCTTCAGTGTTTGAATGTGCTCGGCATGATCCGGAGCCATCCTCATGATGACGGGTTTATGATCGAGCATGAGTCCTCCCAGCTCGACGTCGACACGGACAAACCGTCTTTCGTTCTCTGAAGGTGAGGATTCCGGAGACGATTCCGAAACAAGCTTAATGAGAGACTCGGCAGGTGCGATGGTGGGGCCGGAGGAAACGACACCGAGGTCAAAAAAAACCTCACCAGGCGTCGCCTCTACGAACAGTACAAGACCTGTAATTATTGCCTGCTGCATGCGGATATCTGAGCTGTTTAACTCAGCGCGAACACGTCGGGTTTGTGCCTCAATCACTTTCTTTGTGGCTTCCACATGGAGAGTCTGCCACTGATCGGCCGCTGATAGTTTTTCACCGGGCAGAATAAGCTCAAGGGGCTTACCCGTTCTTGGATCAGCATGGTTTGGCAGCACCACCAGCAACCCCAGTTGAATGCCCATCACAGACGAATGGATCTCGACAGAGGCCTTGTAGTCATTGTGAACTACCGATGCAGGCACACGAGTTCGGATTTGAAGATCTTCGGGCAAACGAGTGTTCAGCAGTCGAAATCGCTGAACCGCCTCGCCGTCGTGGGTTGCGGGCTTTTGCTCAACCCGAGTGTTCCTTTGGGTTCCGACAACGGCCCACTTTGAAGGAACCGTTTCAGACAATGTTTCGTCGGCTGCAGTGAATGAAGCCAGCGTGAGCCGCAAAACTACAGTTAACGCCAGAAACTTCCAACAGAAACGACGTCCGGCGAAAGCACTCCACGGACCGAATGTGACAGGCCTTCGGCTGTTCGCATTTTGCAGACGCTGTCGTTCGATTGAGGGATGGGAATTAGCTGACAACATTGAACATCCGTGTTCATTCTGTCTTTCAATCTTAATCTGCCGCAGACTGTCTGCAGGGAGGCAGAATACTAGCGAAAGTCGCAGTTTTTACCGAGCCCAGATTTGCGGATCCGTCTGGCGAAGTGCTGGTTTCTACGGGGGTGGACAGGCTGGATTTACGAAAAATTGCCCGGTCGTGAGAGAATGGTGAGATTCTCCGTCAGACGTTGCAAAAAAAACTTATGTCAGCCCGGCTATTTGCTTGTGATGAAGAATCATGACGACAAGAATCTTCAGCATTGCCCGCGATATCACAATTCGCGGACTCCCCCCTTCCCAGGATGCCTGCCATGACAGTTCAAAAGCGATTTAACGATACAGAGGCTGAAGCTTTACCAGTAGAAATGCTGGAGTTGGGGCGTTTGATAGATTCCATGAAAGGACCAGAGCGAGAGAATCTGGTTCTGGCGTTCAACCGAGTCTCTGATTCAATCCAACGCCGCCGAAGAATCCTTAACCTTGTTCAGGAAGCGCTGTCCCAACTTCGACTTGATGTCAAGTATCTGATGTTTGACCTGGAGACGACACGTCGGGAACGGGATCAACTTCAGTCGCAACTGGAAGAAGAAGATACTGGATTCTGATATTCCCGGCCACAGTGACTTCGGTAGATGAAACCGCCTGTAGGGCAAAAGGCGGTTCGGGTTACTTCTCTGCCAAGTGAAACTGAAGATTCTTTGAGGCCAACGAAAAAACGCCACAGGTTACTGTGGCGTTTTTTATTTGGCTTTGTCAACACAGGGTTCGTGCAGCATCAGGCGATGTCGAACGACTCTGCACCATCATCACTAATCTCGTCGTCAACAATGAGATTACCAACACTGCCAGGTCCATGATCATAACAATCATCTGAATGCCATAATGGAAGGCCGGCCGCATATCGAGCAGCAAGCATCATGACTTTTTCTTCAGAACCCGGCTTGGCTGCCGTTGGAGAAGCGGGATCAACACCCAACGACCGCAATTCTTCTTCAAACCCGGCATCCAGATCGCTCAGGAATTCGTAGCCTTCAATTTCGGACAGAGATTCAAGTCCAGCATCGGCTTCGGAATACATAAAAGACATTCAAAGACTCCAGTGGGGTGCAAACCGGTTGCAAAAATATTGTCATCGATCCTTCACCTCCGTCCCTGGAGATTTTCGCTTTAGAGGGCCGCCACTCACATCGACTTGTTCCGGCAATTAACCTTTGAACAAACATACGAGGGGGCACAGCCCATTCCAACGTGCGAAACCGTTGAATCCTTCCGCTGCGGGATTTTTGAATCCCTGGTGCGGAATGTCAACAAAAATTCATGATCGCCAAATGTGATTCCAATGATCCAGTCTCTTTCAAGAAAACAGCCGAGTGACCTTGAGACTGGACCTTCTCCCACTTGTCCTGCAGACTGCCCAAATTACAAGTTTTAGCTTGCGAGTGGACCATTCCTGGAACTGATCACATGTTCTCGAAGAGCTGTCATGAACGATACCGAAAAGCTGGTGACTTCGAAATGCTCCTCTGATTTCCGCGTCGCGATCAAGTTTGCCCCATCAAGCCACCGCATTGATAAACGTCCTCGCAAGAACGCCAAAATCAACAGGACAAGAAACCAGCAAACAAATAGACCCATCACTCCAAAGAGTTCCTTTATCAGTTCGCTGCAGGCCGTCAGGCCAATTGCGGGTAGTACTGCCCACTGAAGCCACTTCCATTGTCGGTACTTTTGAGCTGACAGGGAGACTTTCAGGTAGACTCGAGGTGTGTTCAATTCCACAGCAAGATTGATCAGCATGGCGACGAAAGCCCAAACTCCCAGAAGAAAATAAAGAGGAATTGCCTCCTGCGGGCTATTTCTTCCGACCACCAGATAGATTAACAAGAGAATTGCCAAGGGAATCAGAAGCAGGCCTGTAGCAAGATATCGCAGTGTTCGGAGCCCATCACTGGGGGCGAGCACTTTCAATGTAAGAACGCGAAGGTCGTCGGATTGCCCTGTGACGAGGCAAAACTGCGGCAGCGTGACATTGGATCGACAAAGGATTCCGTTCTCCGTCAGTTCGAAATCCCGATCCTCCGCGGTGGCCTGCACTGCTTGATCGGAAAACTCCTGTGGCGGTGCATAGGGATTGTCACTTTGAATAGGGCTACCCACCTTGCGTCGCAGGGCTCCTGAATCATTGAGCCTGCTTTGCTAGCTCCTTTGCTGTCTCGATCAGACGCCTTTGACGGACAGCAAGGTCATGAACCTGCTTCTTCAGCGAAGAGAGATCTTCACTGGAAGCTGACTGGAGCAGACCGTCAACTTGTTTTGTTCGACGATTCACCTGCAATTGAAGATTTCTCAGCATCTTGATCTCAGCCATCAGTTCAACGAGGCCTGGCTTCTGTGGTGGACCTTCCTGTTGTTGGCTTTGTTGCTGCTGCTCCTTCATCTCCTGCATTTCTTTTTGAGTTGTCTCGATCAACTGTTTGAGAGATTCAATGATGTCATTCTGTACCGACTGAGTCAGATCTCCGACCTTTGATTCCTGCAGCCATCCCGAAACAGAGCCCATATCAGCTTCGATATCTTCAACAGCGAGAAGAATCGAAACAGATGTGCCGTCTTCCCTCAACAGGTTCACCGTCTGTGCGCATTCACTGGCGAGTTCTGTCTGTTGTTGAGCCAGTTCACGACACCGCCCGTAGTATTGATCCAGCCAGTCTTTCTGAGGCGTTGCAGCCAGACTTACAGTTCCTTCCTGAATCTGAGTCTCCGCAATCAGCATTCTCTGAAAGCGGGCTTCCAGCGAGGCCAGAAGCATCTCCTTTTCTTCCTCACGAAGCTGCTTCAGCATTTCTTCAAGCTCTGATGCCGCCTCATGCAACTCCTCAAGTGCTTTGTCTTCATGCTCCAGAGCCTTTTCTCGCTCCTGTTCCTTCAATTCCTCAAGTGCACGCTCCATTTGCTGCTGGGCGTTCTCGAGCTGCTCACGACCCGGAGTTTGTTTTGGTTCATCCTTACCTGACTTTTCTCCGGACTTACCGTCAGACTTCTTCTTGCCAGATGATTTCTGCTCTGACTTTGAGCCAGAGCCTTTTGATTTCCCGTCTTTGCCGTCCTTCGATTCGCCATCCTTAGGCTCACCCTCGCCAGGCTTGCTGTCCGGCGCACTGTCGCCTTTGGGCTCCTGATCACTCTTCTTCTTGCCTTCCTGATCTTTGCCCTTAGGATCGGTCCCTTCAGGATCGCCATCTTTCTTCTTCTCTTCTCCGGGCTTGCCTTCAGTCGACTTTCCTTTGGCCGACTTGCCATCTTTTGATTTCCCGGTGCCTTTCCCGTCCGATTCCTCTGAACTGTCCGGATCCTTGGCTTCGTCGACTTCTTTGTCGTCGCCCTGCTCTGCTTCAGTTTGCTGGTCGTCGTGCTCCTTCATGGAGTCCAGCGTCTTCCTGGCACCTTCAAGAGCTTTTTGCTGGCCGGGAGCGGCATTTGAAGGAGCTTCAGAATTCTGTGTTGCAGCTCGGGCTGATTTTTGTTCAGCCAGTATGCTTCGAACATCCTTCAGCAGGCCATTGATTCTTTCCTGCTCACGTTCAACACTGCTGCGACGGTCTTCACTTTGCAGCAACTTCAGCAATGTTTCGAGACTGGCAACGATCTCAGTCTGTTTCTCGGTCGCCGTCCCCAGTTCGCTCTTGCTGAGTAACTCAACAACCTTCTCAATATCTTCTTTGACCTGATCCTCACGACCTTTACCAATGGCACGTCGCAGCAGATCGGCTCGCTCCGGATCCTGACGTCCAAGGATATCGGCCATCTGAGTCAGCATTCGTTCAAAGCGAGCATACCGCCCGCTGATCGCCAGCGCATCGTCACGCAGGTCCTTAGGTGTCACAACTTTGGGCTCTGTTTTCTTATCGGGAGCCCCAGCTGATGGTTTTGGTTCCTGAGCAACGACGCCAAACCACATCCACAAACAGGTACAAAAACTTGCCGCAAAGATCATGCTGCGAATATTCATAGTGATCTATCCTCAGGAGGAGTTCTCCTGCCCTGCTTCAGCCTGGCGGTCAATGTTTCACATACAGTTCAGCTGTTGGTCTTGGTTGACACAAATGCTGATCATTACTTCAGGATATCATCAATGAGCTGATTCTTTTGCAGCTTTTTCGTTTCATCCCGGTTCTTCTGCAGTTCATCAAGGATGGCCTTCAGATCACGGAGAGCCTCATGAAACTCAGCCATATCACGAACGTTTTCAAGAACCACCTTGAGAGCCACGATGACCTTTGTGACCTCTGCATTCGCATTCGCGACGAGCAATTCCGTGGGTTGTCCATCCTGTGCGGCGACTCTCAGGGCACTGACGGCTCGATCGGCAGAAGGTAACATTTCCTCGCTGACACCCCTCAGAGGATCCACGATGGATGATCGCATGTTCTCAGCCAGTTGCTGTGGAGGAACAGCGTTGTTGATCAACTGGCGGACGACTTCCTCGAAGCCTTCAATGATGGAACTCAGCTCATTAGCCTGTCGACGCAAATTGTTGCCACTGCGCGTCGCACTGGTATTCAGGCTGACTCGATCCTCCTGAACCGCGTTTGCCCCCGCCGCATCGACTCGCGCAGCGACATCCCTATGAAACAGCAGGTCGTTGTTGAGTTCTTCCAGTTGGCTGATCACTTCTTCAAATCGGCCACGCAAGGCAATCTCACGTGTATAGAGCAGCGACAAAAGCTCTTCGATGCTGACAATGCGAAACAACATGGGCTCGCCACGAGTCACGCCGGGGCTCGGAAAGATGTTCGCATCCGTGGCCATGATCGATAGTGTCAGCGTCTGCCCTTCCGACAGTTCCAACACCTGAACATCAAACAGTTCGTAAGCCTCATTCTCACTGCGGCGGAGTTCGAAGTCGGTCGTGTTTTTGTCCGGAATCGAACGAAACGGTCTCGGCCGCCAAGTTGATTCATCGTCGACAAGAAACTCAAAAGTCGCCGACTTCAATCCGTAGTCATCCTTAATCCTTCCCGCAATGGGAATCTTAGCGAATCGCGTGATGGCATTATCGATGCCAGTCATCTGGGCCACAACAACCGGCGGCTTGTCTTCCAGCCCCTGCACTCGCAGTGTCTCCGGGCTGACAGTCATCACATCGTCGACATCATGCAGGAAGAAACGCAGGTTGGCATTCGAGGGAATCTTCAGAACATCCACTTCTGAAGTCACTGGGACAGTTGTTACGTTTGGTTCTACGCCACTTGAGGCGACAGTCTCTTTCCCGGTCTCAGGCAGCGGTGAGGTAATTTCAAATCGAGCAGAAAAGGCCATCCCATCCTGAGTAATCAGTTTTCTTCCGCTGGAGTCTGACGACTGCGAGTCTCTCATGGTCAGTGTTGAACCATCGTGGTCTCCTGAGAGCTCAAACTGGTCGGAAACAATCCGTACTCCTCGCAGCGCCTTACTGGAGGTTGCCGTCAGTTCAAATGATGTTCCGATCGGCAACTGAACCTCACTGCCATTGACGGAAATGGATGTCTCGCGCTGCTGATTCCAGCCGGTGTATTCAGGGTAAACACACTTCAGCAGGATTCCATCAATCCCCGGCGGATTCACCACGTCCACTTGATACGGCGTTCTGCTGCGATAATCGCCAGCCAGCAATTCCACAGTGATCGGTTCCTGCAGACGCGTGACGACAAAGCGAAACTTCCGGTTCGATGATGATGTTGGTGAAACGTACGTTCGACTTCGTGAACCATCCGCTCTGACAACATCGACGCGAACACGGTCTGGAACGATCCATTCCTGCCCTTCGGAGGGGCCGCCGTCTGGAACAAACATTTCGAGTTCCAGATCAGCCCCACGCGGATGGCGATAAACAACTTGATCACCCGCCGGGACAAACTCGACTGCCCTATCGCCCGGCTGAGCAATCGCGACCATTTTCAGATCTGTGGTTCTTTCATGGTAGGTTTCATCGCAACGAACAAATGCACTCCACCAGCGAGTCAGCAGTTGCGGCTGAGCAATGGCAGTGATGAGCAGAGACAGCAGCAGTCCGCCAGCGAAGAGACTCAACCGTTTGACTGACGAAATGTCGAAAACTTCATCAGAGACAACAGTCTCCGCGAGTGCTTCAGCTTCGTGAATCGACCTTTCCAGCATCGGACGTGTCAGCGGCCCCTCGACTGGTAAGCCTTTTGATGTTTCGATCGATGTGATCAGTCGATCCTGGAACTGCGGAAATCTACGTTCCAGAATCAAGGCGATGTCCAGATCACGAACGCGGCGCAGCAGTGGAAAGCAAACACGACTCGCCAAAAGCCATAACACGGCGGGCAACATCACACCCAGCAGGATCGCTCGAAGACCAACCGGAAGTTCAAGCTGCTGAAGCAGAAACCAGCCAATGTCCAGAGTGGTGGTGACCCAGAAGACCACGACCGCAAAACACACCGTGAGCAGGACACCAGTGGCCACGGCATCACGCCGCAATCGAAAACGCACGCGCCGGATCAGTGCATGAACTTTCGGCGGAATCGAAATTTGAGTGACTGTTTGAGTCGGTGAAGACATATTGTCCCTGCATCTGTTCCCGACTGGCGTTGTCCCCCCGGACATCGTCAGCCTGACGGGAGTCTATGCTGTCCCGGCAGGCAGAAAAAGAGACGCGCTTCAGATTCCGTATCCCAACGAGGTTCTGCATTTTCCCCGGCCGCTTTTCTGTCCAGGGGCAGAACATGGCCGGATTATGCCCTCAATCGTTTTACAAACAGCGAAGAGTTTGTCGCAATGACGCTTGGATTTCCTCTAGAATTCCGGTGTTATCCCAAATCCACGGATGCAACGGTACGTCTAAGAATGGACAGGAATCGACTGTTCCCGGAGTGCTCATTCCGACCGTGTCTCCACCCAACGTCAGGCCTGAGATCGAACGATGAAATTCAAATCCATAGCTGTACTGCTTGTCGCCATTTCCTGTCTCGTATCAGAGACTACGTTCGCACGTGATTGGACCGACGCAACTGGCAAGCACAAGTTCTCAGGAGACCTCATTGCCGCCAGCCCTGAAACGATCCTGCTGCGAGGAAAACGCAAGACGCTTGAGGCGTATATCGTTTCTGAACTCAGCGAAGCCGATCAGGCGTTCGTGAAGGAGTATTTGGAATCAAAAACGGATGACGCTTCTCCGGAGAAAATGCAGACCTGGACTGGTCGAGAAGGAGTCAGTCTCCGCGGTCGAGTGATCGGTTATGGAACACGAACACTGGTAATCACAACCGAGTCAGGAGCGATCCATGTCAATAAGACGCCATTAAGCAGAATGGATGAGATCTACAAAAAAATGATGCCAAAGATTGTGGCGGAGTTCGACGACAAGTCCGTGAAGACGGAAGCTGATCTTGCGCTTTGGGGCCGCAAGCTGAGAGGAAAAGAAAAGACCTTCACCGTCGACGGTGTTCTGATGGAACTTGAAAACGGCGAGAAGATCGCAGTTCCTTTGTTCCTGTTTTCAGAGAAGGAACGAGAAGTTCTCGAAGCCGGCTGGGACACATGGAAAGCAGAAACTACCCAAGAGGACGAGCGAAACCGCGAAAACTTTCTCGCTGAGGCTTCGGCAGCCGAGTACCACCGGAATCAGGAAGCTGCCGCTCAGGCCAATCAACAGATTCAATTAATGCAGTTGAGCATGATGGCTGTAAATGCCGGGTTCGCACACATCTGGCAAGTCCAGATGACGCCTCGACCGGGAGTTCGTGCTCGACCAATGGTGGTCATGGTGCCTGCTCAGAACAGTGGTCAAGCTCAGACCCTCGCGGCAGAAAAGTATCCCGCTTTTGTACCCGGTGCGGCTGCTCAGGTGAGTTACTAATGCGGTCACGAGGGCATGGGAGGACACGGAGAAACGGGGTTAGTGATTGCTTCGCCCCAGCTCACCCAATGAACTTCAATGCTCAAACATGTTTTGCGGCGACTGCGATAAGCGATGGAACGGGACAATGTCGGGACAACTCTTGTCCATTAAGATTGGACCTGCATTCCCCGGGATGAAGCATGAGTTGTCGTGACTCCCGTTTGGTCACAAAACTAAGGCAGTCCGAGACATCGCGGAGGAACATATCAAACGATCGGCGGGCAAAACAACGCTCAAGGTCGTGGGTGCGGTTGGGATCTTGGTCCTTCGGGGCCTCCGATGACGTTTGACCATGGCAACTGAACAGGAACTACACCGCTCCCATCCGCCAATGGGACTTCACGAAAGACACTGCTGAGTGACATATTCGCCAGCAGAGGAACGTCACCTGCCTCCAATCCAGAATCCGAAGCCCATCCCAAATACTGTTTGGCATTCTCGTCAGACTCATGTCGAATCGCCTCTTCCACATCCGGGTTTGTGCGACTTTCGACGAGTTGGTGATAAAGTGTGGCGACGACGTTTTTCCACGGTTCCCTGAAGACCGGGATCCCGTTGGTTGTCTGATTTCTGCCACGTTCTGAGTACACACTGACGGCGTAGTAGACTCGATCATTACCCGCTGTTACCACAGAACCGTGATACCCAGCCAGTCCAGTCAACGAACTACCTTCTTCGAACTCCGGAATCACGCCCTTCGAATCACTCGGTGTACTGCCAGCCACTTCGTCACTCACAGGAATCGACGCGCGGTTGTCAACTGTCAGCACAGAACCTGGCGGCAGGAGTAGATTGAAAACTGTATTCTGCAGATCAAAGGAGCGAAGAAAGCCCTGCCGGTGCAGCCAGCCGATCATGTTCTGAATATCACCGCGTGTCACAGTGCCTGGCGTATAGCCCACCAGCGGATGAGACGGCAAGGCGGTCGATCGAATCGGCTGATTATCGAAATACTGCAGCAGCACATTGTTCAAATGTTCGTCACGCATCGCAGCCCCCAACTGGCGGTCGATTTGCTCAACATCTGTTCGCGTCCATTTTTTATCACCGCTGATGTACAGATTGACGTAGTAGAGGTCGCGAATCGTCCGACCGCCATGATACTTGAGGCTGTGGTCAAGCGTCGGGGTGGCATCACCGAACAAGTCGAACTGACGACCTCCGCTTGCTGACACGGATCGAATCTGAGAACTGGATTGAGAAATCTGAATCGCGTCTGAGCTTCTCTCTCCCGCAAGAGCGGTATCTTCAATGCTTCCACTTTGACTCAAAGAAGCAGTCGACGAATTTGCACGGGGCGGAAGAGGCCACGGACTCCAGAAGTTCAGGGAATCGTCACTAGGAGTCTGTGGTCCCGGCAGTCCAACTGGGATCGTTGGATTTGGTGATGGTCCGCCAGGTTGCGTTCCGGGATTAGGCGTTCCCGGTGACGGCGTCGGATTCAACACGATCGGAGTGTAAGGATTGCCGGGAAAACGTGGATAACCAACGTTGTACCACGGAATACCGCCGGGGTATGGGACATACGTAATCGGCGGATATCCTCCACGCACGGGCCCTGTGTAGCCGCCTGGAATCGTGCCCGGTCCGTTAACAGACGCACAGCCTGCAATCAGAGTGGCCGCGCAGCAAAATCCGAGGTCACGAAACCAGCGTGAAGCAAACGTTTTCATGATGTCTATCGCAGCACGGAGAGAGGATGCTGCAATCCGTTTTCGATCTCACCCATCATGGCGGGAGCCATAGAAGTCAGATCGTTGAGAGACGGATCACATGAAGTGAGTTTTGCATCTGACACAAATCGCCGAAGAGAGGTCTGGCGAATAATGCCGTTTGCGAGAGGAGACTGGCAGTGTATGCGGAAGCGTCAGATTGGTGAAAGGTCGATTTTGCCGGTTCATGAACCTCCCCTGGTCTTCACCTTTGCGAATCGAGTTTTCTGAAGGAAAGGCATTGCAGGAACAATACGTGCACGGAGCGTTGCTCATGATGGGAATGATCTTTACCCATGTCGCTCACTGCGATAGCGTCCGCTACTGGACAACGCATTAAGGACGAATTCATGAACTCTCTGTTCTTCGACACGGTCAGTCATTCGATTCGCCGGCACACATCTCCACTTAAAAGGTGCGTGGCCCTTGTCTTTTGCTGCATGTGTTTGAGTCAGCCTCTGCTTGCGGACAGCTACCGCATGCGTGCCAAGTGCAGTGCCGAAAAACGACTTTCAGCGGAACTTGTTCTGGTTCGCCGGGCGAAGTCGCACTACAAGGGGATGTGTCGCGACGGGAAAGGTGTTTACGAAGTCGCAGAGACTCAGGTTCCGACCGTCCAGTCTATGGCAGCTCAGGTTGATACAGAAATCCCGCCCGTCGAGGAACGGTCTACCAGGCTGCTCATCAGCTATTCCGACCAGAACACAAAGCCGACAGATGAGACTCTTCAGGCGGCCGGCCTGAATCTCGTTGAGGATTACAAGAACGGTTCGTTCCTGATCGTTGAGCCGCACGGCGGTACGGTCACAGCCACTACCGTTGAAGCCTTGATGGCTGATAATGCTGTCACGTATGCGGCTCCGGACTACATTATGTCCATTTCGCAACTCGGTAATGAACCTCCGGCAACCTCCGACGGTAAACCCAACGATCCGATGCTGGATCGATTGTGGGGCATGCAGAATAGTGGAGCTGCGAAAGTGTGGCCCGTCACCAATGACGCCGCAAACATTATCGTGGGCGTGATTGACACCGGCGTTGACTACCGCCATCCGGACCTGAAAGACAACATGTGGACTCGGGCTGGAAAACACGGGTACGATTTTTATGACAACGACGATGATCCAATGGATGAACAGGATCACGGAACTCATTGTGCAGGAACGATTGCCGGCGTCGGAAACAACGGCATCGGCGTAACCGGCGTCAGTTGGAATGCAAAGATCATGGCGTTGCGTTTCATGGGACCGGACGGCTCCGGATCAACCTCCGATGCGGTTCGGTGCATTGACTGGGGCGTCGCCAATGGAGCCCATATTCTCTCAAACAGTTGGGGCGGCCCGGATACATCACCAGAACTGTCCGAAGCTGTTTCGCGAGCTGAGCGAAAGGGCGTACTCTTTATCGCCGCAGCAGGAAACACAGGCGGTGGCGGCAATAACAACGACCAGCGTCCAAGTTATCCTTCGTCACTCCGGCAGGCCAACATCATCTCTGTCGGCGCTATCGATGTGAAAGATCAGCGAGGTTCGTTTAGTCATTATGGTAAGCAGTCCGTCGATATCGGAGCACCGGGCGTTGATATTCTTAGCACTGTCAGAAACAACGGGTATGAGTCCTTTAGCGGAACATCAATGGCAACTCCGCATGTCGCAGGTGCTGCGGCGCTGATCTGGGCTCGTATGTATAACACGCCCGTTCAGGATCCCGCTCAGATGGCTAAGGTTCGAGACCTGATTTACGAAAACGCTCGGCCCATTCCTGCACTGCGCGATTTCTGGGGACATACTGCTCCGGCAAAGATCCAGGGCGGCGTTCTCGACCTGACCTTTTTGCTCAAATCACCAACTGGCAACACGCCGCCGATCACCGGTCCGCCCCTTGCTGACGTTCCGCGTCGACGGCGACTGGTAGAGAACAGAATGATCGTAGACCCAGCCCGCTTACGGTAGGTCGTTTCTGAAATTGTCCAGTAGCGAATGAGTCAACCATGCGACCAGAACTGATTTTTCTCTGCATTATTCTTTTCAACACGTGCATACGCCTGATGCCTGTTGATGCAGACGAAGCGTCTTCGGAGAATGACACGAAGAAGCCTTCCGTGTCGGTGCAGTGTCAAGGCCTTTTGCGTCATGGCATCGTCGCCACTGGCGGCGAGACGACTGGAACGACCATCTCATTCCATCGCATAACGTGGGAACTGCAATTCGCCGACGATAATGATCGAGAGTTCGCCGCACTGCACCACAAGAAGCCAGTGATGGTCACTGGTGCACTCCGAAAAGTCGTCAGTACAGAAAGCATGATTCGCTGGATCATTGACGTTAAAAAGATCTCGGCATCGGATTCGCGAGACAGCCAGTTAGAGGGCGCTCAGGTTACTGTTCGAGGTGCTTTGCGAGCGGCATTATCAACCACCGGTGATGTTCCGATTTTATCGGTCCGCACCGATGAGGAAACCTGGCGCCTGGATTTTGCTGCAAGTCGTGAAGCTCAGTCCGCTGCTGAATTGCACATTGGCCAGCCCATCCTGCTGAAGGGAACGGTGCTGCCTCCGCCCGATGAAGAGGAACGAGAAATCAAGAAGCCACGCGGTTCGGAGATGTACTGGATACGAGTGAAAGCCATCGAAACGCCCAACAATGCGAAAACCGATTCGCGATTCCTTGAATAATGCTGCTGAGCCAGGCAGAGCCTTCGCATTGTTGATTCCATTCGTAGTGCCCAATTCCGTCGGAATTGGTATTCAGGTTCAGAATAGAACCCAGGCTGAAACCAGCACTATTCTTCGAGCGACGTAAATTGAGGCGAGGTGTTCGCAGGATGTGCCATTAATTTATCACCTCGAATTTCTCTTGCCGGGCTCTGTCAGAGTTGTCACTGTCTATTGGACCTCCTGCCAATGCAGTTGACCGGCGGAGTCACCTGCAAGGATCTGTTGATCACCGTTGGCGAAGACGCACCGTAATGGGACTATGCGAACAGAACGCTTCTGATTCGGTGTTGTGGATTCGCCGAGAATCGAAAAGGAGGCTTTCTGACTTCCGTCGGTGGACCAGATCCGGATCTGGCCATCTCTTCCACAGGTCACCAGTTCGCCAGCGGTACTAAATGACGCATCCAGGACGCCATTCGCGATCTTGCCATACGTCCCGGCAGG
>CANHVD010000008.1 GCA_947463775.1 Planctomycetaceae bacterium
CATCGTCGAGCAAAAAGACGCGTCGCCCGAACAGCGGAAGATTACAGAAATCAACACCGGCTGCTACGCCTTTAATACTCCGCTTTTGTTGTCAGCGCTGAAGAGCGTTAAGCCGAATAACAGTCAGTCAGAATATTATCTGACTGATTGCCCACGAATCCTGATGGATCAGGGCCACAAGGTAGCTGCCACTTGCAGCCTGACGATTGAGGAAGCTCTGGGCGTAAACACGCGAGTCCAGTTGTCGGAAGTTTCCACCAGTATCCAGAAACAGATCCAGATGCAGTTGATGTTGTCCGGAGTCACGATCGAAGACCCCGCGCAGACTCATGTGGATTTTGGTGTCTCAATCGGCCGCGATACTGTCATCCGTCCATTCACAGTCATTGACAGTAATGTCACGATCGGTGACGACTGCACCATCGGACCCTTCGTGCATGTCAAGGGTCCCAAGACAATCGCCAGTGGTACTCGCGTGACTCAATGATCTGGTGGAACACGCATCCTGACTGGATCAGATGAGTCTGGCTCAGATCCACCTCGCCTCGGCAGAATGAGTTACAGGACACGGCATCAGCACTGCCCTGCATGGGACACGCTCGATCGACAGAAACGGGATCGGCAAGCCGGATCACGCGTCGGTATAATCACTCAGTTGCCGTTTCTCGCTGATGATGAAGTTCCTTGATTCCTGCTTTCGACGCGCGGCAAGCGGTTGGGCGTCAGCCCTCGGTGTCAGTTC
Organism: Planctomycetaceae bacterium; assembly: GCA_947463775.1. Lineage (GTDB taxonomy): Bacteria > Planctomycetota > Planctomycetia > Planctomycetales > Planctomycetaceae > SXXK01. The sequence goes on from CANHVD010000008.1 coordinate 743, forward strand.
TTACCGCGACAGAACCATTTTCCAGTTTGCCACTCAACCCGCACAACTAGAGAACAGTCCGGAAGTAACGTCCGGCATGAATCAACGGGAGACTCAAACCGGTGTGCCAGCGTTCGCTGAGGCTCACTTGTCACACCCTACAGGAAAACGCTGCAATTCGTAGGGTGTGACAAGTTCGCCCCGGCGAACGCAGGCACACCATTCACGGATGTTATTTCGAACCCTACCCTAAGCAATATCGAACTGAGGATCGTGCAACTGGCCGATGCAATCGATACGGAGGGCTGACGCCCTGCCGCTCGCCTTGCCAGGATCACGTACGATATCAGAACGTCTTATGGATATTGTCGCCGGATGGCTCTCGAGTCAGGCTGAAATTGCCGTATCAGAATGAGCGTACGCGACAGGCCTGGCGATTCGGGGTGTTCACGCAGGCCAGCGAGCGAATGCGAAGATTGCCAGTTGTGGAATTCATGCAGCCTGATTCCGGGCGTTTCGATATACAGTGAACCTGCCTGAACAACAGACTTCAAGTCTTCCTGCCTCCTCCGCCCTTCGGAGCCTATACGATGAAAACTCAACCAGCTCTGGTTGCCTTCTTTGCTGTCACCATGATTCTGTCGTGTACCGGATGCGGATGCATTAACGGACCGCGGACGTTTCATGCAAGTCTTCGCGAAGTTGACCATTCGGTTCTTACGACAGCAACCGCAGGCGATCAACGTCCTGCTCCGAGCATCGAAGTTGTGCAGGGAAATCCTAATAAGGTTGTCGACAGCATTGGATGGGTCGTCGGAATTCCTCGCCGTATCATCCTGTGGGATCGACGCGTTGACAGTCATCAGGTGCAGCCAGAGACGATGGCCGAAGTCGCCACTTACGCAAAAGTCAATGAACTGGACGGCATTTGCGTCCGTGTCAATCAGTACGATCCCGCCGATGAATGGAAGCGATTGACAAAGAACGATCGGATCAGTCCAGGCTGGCGATATACCGTCGGTGCTGCGAGCCTTATTGGTTACACGTTACTGCCCGGCCGAATCATCGGCATCGATAACTATAACCCCTACACAAACAGCGTCTATGTTTACTCCGACGTTCCAGCTCTGGCCATGGAGGCGGCGGCTTATGCGAAAGACATCAAGCAGCGCGAGCTGCCAGGAACCTATGCGACCGTCAATACTTTGCCGGTGGTTTCGGTCTGGCATGAAACCATCAATACTCAGGAGACACTGAGCTACCTGCAGACTCACGGAACCTACGAAGAGCAACGTGAAGGCCTGGCAATCCTGTATCCAAACTACGGAGCATCAGTCGGCGGAGCCTTTGGAAGTCTGTTCGGATTCACAGGCGTCTTCGAGATCGGTGGTGCCGTTGTGGGTCACGTCTCGGGCTGGCACAAGGCTGCTCAGGTCAACCCGGACAGCATTGACACTGTAAACCTGAAGAAAGACTCTCCCGAACACAACAGGGTTTCACGAACGGCTCTCTCTCACGAAACACTCGTGGTGGGTAACTCAAAATAACAGACACTCAGGGCTGGAAGATTTCAGTCAGTCGCTGCTGGCCCAGATCCAGGCGGTACATCAACTGATTGTAATTGTAACGCGGTGTGGCTGGTGATGTTGTAAACGTATTGCAGTATGTGCCTTCAAAAAAAATCGTCCGCCCATCATTCTGATCGAAGAAGACATGATGGCAGGGATTGTAAAAGCTTTGTCCGGGATGCGTCGCCACTTTAACAGCCTTCAGGTAAGGCCCCTGAGCTGACTCGGCTTCAGAATAAAACACCTCCCCGAGAAACGACGGACTGCTTTTATCCCACGCGTGTTCAATCGCGATCATGACCCAGCGTTTGCGAAACGCATTCCATTGCACGGTACCGGAATGCATCTGCACAATGCGGTCTTCTATGTCTGCATCTCGAGGCAGATAGTGAGCTTCCTTGATGGTCATCAAGCCGTTTTTCACCCAACGTCGCTCATCCTGCTGAGTCACGGGCGGAGCCTTCTTCCAGGCCCAGACAAGCTGCCCATCGGCATCTCGAACCGGACGACTGTCAGCAAGTTGCTCATCGGTCACAGTCGGCCCCGAAACGTCTTCACGACAGGTGTAAGATTCGTAAGCATCCGGATCCCGAATCGCTGTCAGTGTCGCGGGGACTCGCGTGACCGGAAACGGATTTCCAAACAGCAGATACTCCGTCGATCCGTCCTTATGGCGAATCGGATGATCACGCAACATTCGCCACGATTCATTAAGGTCGATCGACTGAATCACTTCAAAAATCTGCCGACTGTCATTCCATCGAACATGCCCCTGTTCCAACGCGTCAGTAAGTCCTTTACGGCGCGAATACTGAGCGACGATCGTGTCCTGTCCCGAATCATCCGGCACCACACACACTCCGTGGATCCAGACAACGCCTTCCGGGTTTTGCACTTCGACCATAGCTCGAGCAAACCCGTCTTCTTTGGTGAAGTATCGCAGATCAACACCGTCGGATGGATCCAAGCCGCCTTGTGAAGGTAACTTAGAAACCGCCCCGGCCGTTCGATAAAGTCCCAGCGGATACTGGAGCTGATTCGTGTCGCCCCAGAACCAATAAAGTTTGTCCTGGTAAACCGCAGGCTGAACGGAATCCTGCCCCACAACTTTGCCATTGTGATTCGAATGTTCCAGCGGGGGTGAATTCCCCAGCGGTACAGCATGCCCCAGCGGTACAGCATGCCCCAGTCGCACGGAATCTCGATAAATGTCGCGCCCGGTAATGCGATAGAGCCGTTCCGCAAGATTCGAACGAGACATCTCGATGGTATGACTGCTGCCAGGTTCAATCGTCAGCCTGACCCCTTCGATTCCAAAGCCATCTTTCGCCACATGGTATCCCGGTGAAGTCACCTTGAAGAACACAAGGGCTCCGTTGAGTTCCGGCTCATCAAAGGCCACACGCCCGGCACTATCGGTGATGTAAACAACCTCATCGACTGTGGTGAGTTCGACCATCGGGATGCCTCGACGAGTTTCCCGGTCGACCACCCGAAGCTCCATCCGATCTCCGGCCTGTGCGGAAGGCGGAATCATCGCCAGGGTTACCAACCCCACGCCGAGAATTATTAACAACTGACGTGCGGCCAGAGTGATCTTCATTGATCGCAATCCTTCCAGAGCAGCTCACAGAAAATCTTTCGATGAGCGGGACGAGGCCTTAATCGCCAGTACCGTAGCGGACCTGAACATTGGCTGCGGCAATTGAGATGTTTCTTCGTAGCCGGATTCGTGAGAATTCGGTGCGATTCCGTGGAAGGCATCCGAATTCTCACGAATCCGGCTACTCTCAACACACACCGCTCTCAGTATAACCTTTGGCTGCGGCAATGTAGCGACCAGCATCGCCAAACCAAACCACCGACATTGAAAGTACTGATGGACTGCGATCACTGTTTGACGTCACGCACTTTTGATGTCACTCGTTCGCGGTTACTCGTTCAAAGTCATTTTGATGCTTCAACAGGGAGTCGGCCGGCCGCTGAATTTTCCGGATGGCTTGAGAAAGACTTATCGGAGGTAAGTCTCTTTGGAATGGCAATTGCCAATTCGCATGGCAAGCGACAGAATCCGCGAAAGTTCACCGCACACGAAGTCCGGGACGGCGAACGATTGTTCTTCGTTTACAAACAATACAGGGGATTTCCCCTGCCAGGAGTTTAATAGTTCCATGAGAGTTCTGATTACAGAAGAACAAATTCGGCAGCGAGTTATTGAGCTGGGTGCGCGGTTGTCACATGAGTATCAGGGGCGTCCCCTGACGATTCTGGGAGTGCTGACCGGCAGTGTTGTACTGCTGGCCGACTTGATCAGGGCCACCAACGTACCTTTGCGAGTCGCGCTGATTTCGGCCTCAAGTTACGGCGGCACTCGCACATCACCCGGCGAATTGTCCGTCAACAGTTCTCTGGTGCCCGATCTGTCGGGGCGGCACGTTGTGATTCTGGACGACATCTTTGACACCGGAAAGACGATGGTCGGGCTGCTGGACGCGGTTCAGCAGTTCGGGCCAGCCAGTATAAAGTCGGCCGTGTTATTGTGGAAAACGGAACGGACCTGTGTCGATCTGGTTCCGGATTTCTTCGGGTTCCAGATTCCGGACGAGTTTGTTGTCGGCTACGGCCTTGATTACAACGACGAATTCCGGCATCTCCCTTACGTTGGGATTCCGGATCCGGACGACCTGCATATGGCAAACGGCGGCTGACTGGACAGCGCCATGATGCCCCCCTCTCCCCCGATTTTTTTTGCGGAGACAGCGTGGTGTCACATGGCATCGCTCTTGCAAAAAATTGGGGGAGAGGGCTGGGGTGAGGGGGCCGTTTTAGCACGCTGCATTCTAAGAAATGCCCCACTCATCCGGCCTAACGGCCACCTTCTCCCTCGAGGGGGAGAAGGGATTGCGTTCAGGCGGCAAACATTGATCCAAATGCAACTTCGGTGAATCCGACTAATCAAACATGCCGCTGTCCAGCTAAACACCGATGCCTTATTGCGGCGGAGTGATCCGGGCGACGCGATGAAAGTGGAGTTCAACTTCACGATCCACGACTCGACGAAGTCCTTCCAGCAAACAATTGGGCTCGTGATCAGATTCGCCCAGTCGTTTGATGTCCGACAGCGCAGTCCCCGGCAACACACTGAAAGCGCCCTGATAGATGATCTGATTTCCGGCATCGAGTTCCGGCACGATGAAATGCACGGTCGCACCGAAGCACAACATGTGATGCTGATAAGCGTCTTCGTAAGGACGGAAGCCTGGAAATGAGGGCAGCAGGCCGTGGTGCAGATTGATGATGCGTCCGCCGGCAAACTTCCAGCACAGTTCAGCAGGGAGAACTCGCATGTATCGGGCCAGAATCACATAGTCGATGTCCTGCTCATCGATCACTTTCTCTAGAACCGAGTAATCCGGATTGCCCTGTGAGTCTCCCATATTAATCCAGGGAACATTGAACTGATCGGCCACGCTGCGGCAGGCATTTCGGTTACCGATCATCACGGCAGCCTCTGCTTTCAGGCGTTTGTCGCGAATCGCGCGCAGGATCGCGAGAGGAGGCTCAGAACGAAAGGTCGTACAGATCGCCAGACGCGGCGGGCGAGCGTGTTCGTCTCGAGACCAGACACGCACCTGCAGGCCCTTAAGTTTACCGATCTCCTGCAGACGTGACCTGAGAGTACTGACGGATTCGGGGGCTGCACTCCATTCGATACGCATCAGCATCGCGAACAGGCGTTCCGAGTCTCTGTCGTACATCTGAATTTCGTGAATGTTCGCGCCAGCTCCGGTCACATAATGAATGATGGGATCGGCCAGTCCCTTATGGTCGGGACCAACAGCAGTGATCGTGACTTGCATGACTTCGACTCTCCGTTTCAGCAATCGGCTTGTCTGGCCGGGACTTCTTCAGGCTCCGGCCTGATGACCAGATGCAGGAAACCGGGATTCAGCGGAGCCTCTGGCCATAACAGATGATATCGGGACCGACGCAAATCTTCTTTCCGGGCAAAAAAAAAGCGGGGCTCGAGAATGAGCCCCGCAATCTTCAGGTTTTGGACGTCATCGGCAAATTACTTCGCTGACTCGTCTTTCTTACGGCGACGAAGTGAACGTGGAGCCAACGCCAGCAGAGCCCCCAGAATTCCGCTTGAGGCGGAAGTCACAGGCTGTGTTTCGGACTTGGCAACTTCGGCCGCTACAACAGCGACTGGTGCTGCATCCCACCACTTCTGCTCGCCCCACTGAGACAGGATTTCGTCCGTCTGAGGCACATTCTCCGGAGCGACTTCGACAGTATTCTCTGCCTGAACCGGAACTGACGCCTTCAACTGAACGCTGCTGTCCACAGACTGCTCACTCACAACAACCACAGGCTGCTGAGAACCGGAGACGAACGCGGGCAACATACTGATTGTCGATTCAGAAACCATATCGTCCATATTAACCGGGAACAACGTCATCGTGTACGAGCCAGACACTTTCTGCGACTGAGTACCAGACGCGTCTGCGATCGTAAAGATGATCGATGCAGCCTCTGTCGGAGCCGGTCCGCTCAACTGCCCATTGGATGATACCGCTCGCACCCAGACTCGGTACTTGCCCTTGGCCAAAGGTACCGTTGGTGTGTACGACAGAGATCCAATTCCCAACTGCTGCACCACAGGAACGGTCGGATTGGAATCAAGGGCAATGAAGACCTGGTAACCAGAAGCACCGTCGACGGATCTCCAGGAGATTGTCGGTGTGGTATCTGTTGTGGATCCGATCGCATTCACAACAGGATTACCGCCTACGTAGAACTCAACAATGTTGCTGTAGTTGCTCGTCGTATCCGAGGTTCGAGCCAACACCATCGCTCGATACCGACCGACTGGCAAAGCCGTCGGAAGAGTATACGAGGGCGATGCAAGGCCCGTTGCTGTTCGGAAATTCGCCTGAACCACATTATTGGGCAGAACGACGTCCAGACGGAAATCGTAAACCGGAACGACTGATTCTGTGCCACCGACGGTCCCACTCATGTTCGTCCACGAGAAGCTCGGTCTCGTGTTGAACGTTGATGACGCAGGGCCAAGCAATGTCGGACCACCCACGATCTGGAAGTCCATTGTGTCGCTCCAACTGCTCAACTCTCCGAATGCAGAACGAGCCTGCACGCGGAACTGGTAGCGACCGATCGGGAGACTGCTCGGAACAGTGTAGTTCAGGGCATTCAAACCGCTTTCACCAGCCGCGACCACGTTTCCTGGCAGTCGAATGACTTCGACCTGATAAGTCTGCCCGCCGGTAACACCGGCCCAGTTCAAGGTCGGAGTTGAATCAGTAACAGCTCCCATCGGCCCAACCAATGTCGGAGCCACAGTGACTCGGAACGTCTTTTCAATGCTCCAATCTGAGCCCGTCGCTGGGTCTGCCGATGACGTTGTTCGAACCTTAACCACATAGGTGCCCAATCCCAGGGTCGGCATCAACAAAGAGGTGCCAACAATATTCGATTGGCTTAGCAGGAGCACATTAGTGGCTCCTTCCTTGCGGTACAGAAGCAACTGACTTCTCGCGGCCGAGGTCGTCTCCGGTGGATTCGTCCACAACACGGTCGGACGTGTCAGGAACGTTGTGAGCACAGGCCCACTTGTTCCCTGCACACCCAGCACAATTGGTGGCGTGACAACCGAGAATGTCGTTTCAAGACTTCGGCTGGAGATAGCGTCCGCCTGGCCCGACCCGGCTGCCGCAGTGTTAATTGCAACAACAGAGAAGGTATAGCGTCCCAGCGGAAGCGAAAACGGCAGGGTATGAACCGTCCCGGTCAGCGAGTCCTGACGGTAAACTTCCAGGAAGTTTCCGAAGTCCTGTCGGACGACCAACCGGTACAAGTTCGCGGATGGAACTGCCTCCCAACCAAAGGTCGGAGTGGAATCCGGCAATCGCCCGCCCGGAGCCAGAATCTTTGGCACCGGTGCATAGCTGAAGACAAGCGGGTTACTGGCCAATCCCATGAACCCACCGGCACCGCGAGCTGTCACAACGACACGGTACATGGCAAGGGACAATGGCGACGCTGGAGACCAGCTTGCTCCCTGAATTCCGGTGACGGAAGACACGAGAACATTGTCTGTCAGATTGAACAGTTGCACGTCGTAGGAAACCGCCCCCGTAACCGGAGTCCAGGTGACCTGTGGAAGCGGTGTAATAACGACCGCCGCTGGCTGCAACAAAACCGGAGCTGTACGAACAAAGAAGAACTGGCTGGCACTCCAATCGCCCGGCAGATCAGCCGCGTCGATCGCCTGAATCCGTGTATAGTAATTTGCCAGTGGCAGATTAGCCGGCAGAGTGAACTGGCCCGGCGTTGCCATTGAACTCGTAGTCACGGTCTGACGGAACGCAATCGTGTTCGTCGATGATGCATAAACCTCAATCGTGTAAGCCTTCGTGCCGGGAACATGATTCCAGACGATCGTCGGTCGCGAAGTATTCACACTTCTTGTCGGCGAAGAAATGGCAACTTTGACGACTTCGAAGCTCCATGTTGAAGGAGCCGCTGCCGTGCCTGCCTTATTAAAGGCAATCACAGTCGCCGTATAAATTCCTACAGGCAGAGAAGTTGGAATCGTATCACTGGTCTGTGTGTAGTTAGCCGTTCGCAGGCGTGAATACACAGTCTGGCCAGCAGAGTTACGAACGATGAGTTCATAGTTGAAGTTAGCCTGTTCCAACGACCAGACAATCGTCGGGGTTGAATCTGTCGTTTGCGGAATCTGACCGTCCGAAGTGTTGAAGTCGATCGGACGATTAATCTCCGGACTAACGGGAGGCTGCAAAGCACGGATCTTAACCGCGTAGTCTTCGACTTCACCATCGTTGGCTCGCCCGGTCGGCAGAACCGTCGGCTGGCTTGCCGAAGTCAGACGGAATCTCATGTACGAATCGCCAACCGGGCTACCAGCTGGAATCACGAAGTTGATTCGGTTCACACCGGCAACCACATCCCACGCAACACCACCATTCAAGTGCTCAGTTGCCGGATCAAAGACCCCGTCTCCGTTCAGATCGAGCCAGATATTCAGCTTGCCAGTCCCGGACGACACGACGTCCACAAAAGCGGGCAGACCTGTAGACGGTGATCTTTCCAGGCTGGTTGGGAATGTGACGCCATCCTCATCGGCACCATCCAGGTTTGCATTTGGACCTGGCTGACCATCAGTTTCCTTGTCCCGCGTCGTTCCTAACAACAGATTGCCGGTAATTGTATGGGCAGCACCATTGCTCCCCTTCAGAGTACCGAATGTGTCCGGAGCGTCGCCGTAATCGACAATCAGGGTCTGCAACGTGGCGTTGACAACGGCCGAACTGTTTGGTTGGTTTCGACTGTCTGTAACTCGAAGTTTGATCGTCCGAGTCTGCGGTGCCGTGATGCCCAGACTAACAAGTTGTGCCCAGGTAACCGTTCGTGTCGGACTGCTTCCGGAAGCTTCACCGGTATCGGTGTAGTCGCCGTCGTTATTCAGGTCCCATGCATAGGTGAGCGTATCTCCGAATGGAGCATCCACATCGAAGCTGCTGCTCGCATTCAGATTGAGCGAGTAGCCCTCGTCAATCACGTAGTTCCCTGTCACTGCAACCGGAGTATCGTTTACTTCGACAATCGTAATGGTGATGCTGAATACCTGCGCACTATTCACGTTCAGGCCACCGCTCGCACCAGTATCCTGCAGCAGGACGTCGAAAGTCGCCGTTCCAGCAGTATCTTTGCGAGCACGGTAATCCAGCGAACCGTCAGGCCTGATCTGAAGCACATCGAACACAAGATTACCGGATGTTCGAGTGAAATTTATCGCAGACCATATTGGCGATTGGGTCGTTTCATCCAGAGCCGTAGCTGGTCCCATCGCGAAGGAATTGACCAATGGAACATTGATGTTCTGGACCAGGCTTTCGTCCTCAAGACCGTTGACCAGGATTCGAGGTGGAACGGTGCCTGGTGTAAATCTTGGACTACGAACCGGAGCGTCGTTCAACGACGTTACGGTAATCACAAACGTTCTGGCGATACTCAGGTTGTTCGCAGACTGACCGTCATTCAACTCAACTCTGACTGTTATTGTCCCGTTAACATCCAGCGCGGTTCTGTATGCCAGAGTGGCGGTTGTGCCACTGATTGTGATCGTCGGGAAACCACCTGAAGCAAAGAACGTGGTTGGAGTCCAGGCAGAGTTCTCGCTCACGATGGTCACGTTTGAAGTCAAGGTCTGTCCCACTTCGTCCGCCGGGCCCGCTGAAATCCCCGTAAGGAAGTTCAACACAGTCTGCGCTCCGGCATCTTCCGTAACCGTAGGCGGAGTGTTCGCTGCAATTGGATTGAAACTCGGACCGTCATTGACCGCCAGAACATCAACTTCAATCTGCGAAACCGTGGTCTTTATTGTCGTAGGCAGCGGGCCAAAGTTGCCGAGATCGCTGGTAGTGACCGTAATGGCATTCAACACCAGGCCATTGAAATCCTGTGCAGTGTCATAAATAAGGCCATCAAGGGCCGCATTGAGCAATGTGATCGTACCGGAGATCGTCACGTTGTTGGTACCATTGCCGACCACGGAGAGCAGCCCGCTGGTTCCTCCCAGGGTCAAGACGCCATTCACAGCCTGCAGAGTCACCTGCAAAACTCCGTCTGCAGCAGTCAGATTTGCTGAAGGGCTCACCAACCCCAGATAAGCATCCTGATCCGCAACAGTAATCGCATTGCCATTAGCTGCTGAGAAGACCTTTGTCGTGTCTTCATTCATAGTCTGGCGAAGCGGAATAGTATTCACCGGTGCGTTATTGATGCCGTCCGTCAGCAACAATGTGAACGATGTTGTTCCGTCCGTCTGGTTTTCCTGAAGCCGATTGCCGGCAAGATCGCGTACGCCTGTCAGCGCGGTGTTGTCGACGGTGATCGAGTATCGCGTGTCAACCGGGAACGTCGTCACGGAGACAAAGTAAACACGATTGTTGTTCGGGTTGTACCGCCAGCGATAGTCAACGTTTTCGACCAGCAATGTTCCGTTCTGATAGAGCTTGAACTGCGCTGATCGAACCTGCGTGTCATCAACGCCAATGCCAGTATCGAGGAGGTCGATTGAAATTGTTGTTGGGAACAACAGGTTGTCGACATGAATTCGCGTCAATCCAGAATCAAGGTCGCCGGTGTTGTTGTCTTCCGCCGGGACAGTGAAGTTGGCATATGGGCCAGCAAAGTCCGCTCGCTCAATCGCTCCACGGTCTTTAAAGATGTCGGATCCAAGACCAGCATTCACCTGACCCGGATCGTCCTGACGTTGCTGACCGAAGAGATCAAATTCGGGAGCGATCAAATCCGAGTTTGGTATTCCCAGCGGGCTCTTAACGGCCGTAAATGCTGGCCGATCCGACAGGCTGTTCAGTGAGCTGTCAACAGCAGCACTGCCAGGTGCCGGGTAATAGTTGTTCAGTGCTGGATTGACGAAGAGCGGATCCGTGTTGTTCAGGATGATGAAGTCGCTGCCAATCGTGCCGTTCGAAGTGTTCCCCCGGAACAGAGTTGTTGCAACGACAGTTGAACTGGAGGACCCATCAACCTGTACGCCGGTCACAGTATTAGAGACGATATTGTTGAGCAGAGTTGGGCTGGCATTCTGCTCGACCTGAATTCCGACGCCTCGTGCAGAAGCTCCACCATAAATCGTGTTGTTGATAATCTTTCCGAACGGAACCGGAGCCAGCGGGATGCTGTTGTTGTTCAGGTCGCCGCTGAACTGAATCCCGCCGGTACCAATGTTGGCAACGACGTTATTTCGAATCGTCACACCTGGAATCAACCTCAAAGCATTCAGCGTGGCCAGGTTACGCACCGAACCCGGATTCGTCTGGCTTCCGGCCGAACGAGTAGCTTCATCCGAGATCACCCCGAAGCCGGAGAAATTGCGAATCGAGTTCGATTCAATAATCACCATACCTTGCTGACGATGAAGATTCTTGTCGCCCAGGCGATCAACAAACTTAACGTTGGCGGAATCACGGACTGTGATCGAACGTGTACTGGACGTGTATCCCGGTGCTGTCGCCGTAATGGATAACGTCGAGTTTCCGCTCGTGAAGAATTCATCGATGATGTTCATCGTGAAGAAAGCCCGCATCTCTCCATCAACGAACCGTGTCGAGCTCGACGTCACTTCGCTACCGTCTGAGCTGGTGATTGTCACAATCAGCGGACTGGCATTGTCGTATGGATCAATATCGGTGGCAGAAGCTCCTCGCAGAGTCACGTATCCAGTAACCCCGCTGTTCCCGCCATTTTCTCTGACAGTCGTCTGCAGCAATGTCATCTGCAGAATTCCAAGTGGTCCTGTCTGTCCGAGAGGGCCGGTGTCGTCATCGGTGACATCAATGATGTCAGTGATTGAGTTGAGCCCCGCCGCAGTGGCTCGCACAAGGACAGGATCCGTTCCGTCCCAGATCAGATCATTAGTTGGGTCAAGCTGCAGAGTGATGAAACTCTGACCAATCGGGATTGTGACCGTAATGGTTGCTGCCGGAGTCACAACACCGTCAGTGAGCACCACTGGCGAAGCAGCTCCAGTCTGAGGATTCACTGCGGAAACCTGGACCGTCAACGCACTAGTAGTCGGGCCGGAGCGAGTCACTGTGAAGCTGCTATTGGCTGCGGCTTCTGTTGTGGTTGTTGCCGTGATTCCAACAGTCAGGTCGGCCGGAGCCGCCATCTGCGTGACAGAGACATTCATCGCCCCTGTCAGATCCACGATGTCTGAATTCACAGACGATGGACGAGTTGTCGCGACCACATTAAATCCGCTGACACCGTTGATCGCCGATGCCAGAGCACTAGCGACGGCACCCTTCGAAGCATTAGACAACACGTTGACTGCAAAGCTTCCGGTTGGAAGAGCACTGATCGGGTTGAACACGAACGTTCGAGTCACGATTCCGTTGGAGATCACATAAGAGTCTCCAGGCTGAATGACACTCGCGGTCGGTACTGTCAGAGTGTACTCGCTAACAAACCGCTCGGTTGCTCGCAGCGGATTTGTCACGGTAAAGGTTGGAGTCAGCGGATCGTCGGTGGAACCAAACTCTGTGCCGCGACGAATCTCCAGCTGATACTCACCGCTCAAATGCTGAGTGATCAACGACGGATCGGCTGGAGCGTTGTAGAACGCACCACCGAGATTCGCACCGGAATTCGTCGCCATTTCTCCGCGGTTGGCAATGCCGACAATAATGTCGTCGATGTAGAAACCTTCATGGTCGTTGCTGAGACTGCGATCTCGGTCGTTGAAGTTACCATAGGTCTGGCCATCAACCGTCAGATCATTCATTTGACCGCTGGTGGTGAAGTCAAAACGCAGCTTAACATCTGACTTACCTCCAAATTTGCCAAGGTCGATACGAGCCTGACGCCATGTTCCGGTATTGTCGAAGAGTTCCTGAACCAACTGGCGGCCATCCGCCGGAGTCTGAGTCGCTGAATGCGACGAGTAGGCTGGCAGTTCACTGTCTGTGCGATTCCTGACGGAATTGTTCGTCGCCACCAGTTCCCAGGTTAACCCGCCGTCATCCGATGCATAGACACGAGCGGCATCCTGCATATCACTGTTGTTGCGGTTTGTGTCGTCGGTTTCGAGGAAGTAGTTGAAGTACACAGTTGGGCGATCGGTGGCTTTATAACCTTCAAGGCTAAAGCTGTTCGTCACAAGAGAGCCTTGCGCACCACCAGGCAAGTTGTACGAGTTTGCAATCGCTCCGTTGTTCGTCAATTCCCGCTGCAAGTTCTCATTCCGAACCCCATGCTGCCCCTCACCATTGTTCATCTGGAAGTACGTGAAAGCATTCTTCGGGTTCTGTTGCCATTGTTCCAGACCAAAATAGAAGCTTGCGCCGCCTACGGCTTCGGAGACATCATGACCATCCAGAACGTGCGTAGCGATTCCCGGATTGCGGCTATTGTCCAAAGGAGTATTGATGCCATGCCCCTGATCATTACCACGTCGCAAAGTCGGATGCCAGAGGTTGAAGTCCAATGGGGAGAAGGCCAGCCCAGTCGACGCTGCTGTTGAGAAACCGGTCGTCGAAGTAGCGTCTGCAACGCCATCGCCGTCGGTATCGAAGATAACCTGACCAACGCCAGTTTGATTAAACGCATACAAATTGCCGTCAGCTCCGCTCGCAAACAGAATCGAAGCATAAGCACCGTCTTCAACGTTTTGTGGCCCGAGGGTGATTCCAGTGAATCCTCCGAACGGAGCGACAATGTTCGTCAGGTTAACCTGCGTCCATCCACCAACACCGCGGCTTGACTGATTGCCGAAAACGGTTGCTCGCCAAACACTGCCATTATCATCAACGGCGAAGAGCGTGCTCGACCCCATTGCTGCAAACGCCAGTCCGGTGATGTTCCCTGTCCCCGGAAGTGAGCCGGCGTTCTGAATTCCCGTCGCGGAACTTTCGTCAATCAGCCCACCTGTGTCAGCGTTCAATCGCCACAGCGCAGGAGGAGCTTCGTTGTTATTATTGGCACCGTCCGCATCCCAGTTTCTGTTATTGGCCACAAACAGTTCATACGAACCAGTGGTCACTTCCGGAGTGCGGCGAAACGCCATGCCGCCGAAGTCCTGCGTCCCACCACCAAAGGTAGGAATTCCGTCGTCACCACCAGCACTCTGAGAAGAATCCGCGGAGTTGAGTCGACGCAATGTTCCCGAGTTGCTCTGGACTCCGAAAAGTACTCCGTCCGGACGCATTGCGATGTCGGTCAGACCTGTCGCAGAATTGCCGATACCTACGTACGCGCTGCCATCAAATGGGTTGTTGATCGCAAGGAAAGAACCGGACGCCCCGAACAATGGCACATCCTGAAGCGTGAATGGCTTCACATAAGTGTCCAGCTTCGTCGAGGTCGTGATATCAAACAGACCTTCGGTTTTATCAGGAAGAATTGGCACCGGTGTCGGTGGTGATCCCGCCGTTGTACTCGTGGTTGAATACCCCTGGAATCCGATGTGGTCTTCGACAATTCGCTGAATGGAGTTGATCGGTTCCAGTCGAGCCAGTGGATCGGGCGCGTTGGCTTCAAATGTCTGCTGCAATGCGGCCGGCATACGGCCGTTAGAAGACACCGCAACGAAATATCGCTTATCGTTGGCTTCTGGCAGCGCCACGGTGCCAAGGAAGGCATCCAGCTTACCGACGGATCCTCGCGTCAGATCATTCAGACCAGTTCCCGTTCCCGGAGCTGGCTGATCGTCGACAACATCAGAGTCACGAGTGACGAACATCAATCGCCCTGCGCTGTCATAGACAGAAAGGATTGTGTCCGGTCGCGACAGACCGTCAGCGTAGTCGATGTCAAAGATCGTGGCCCATGACTTTCCACCAGCGTTGACGCCGGCGATCGCCTGAATGAACTGATAGTCCACGGAGAACGTGAAAAAGTCCACGTCATTGGCAGCCGACAGGTTTCCACTGACGCTGATCGTATTGCGGTCTGAGGACAGCAGATCACCAATAAACTCGGCTCCCCCGATTCCGTTATTGTCCTGCCCGGTCGTTTCTCCAGCCTCGCCGGTAAGCGGTGAGTGGCCGGGCATGCCGTACATCTCAATTCCGTCGGTGGCGAATCGCAGATCTCCAAATCTCACAGTCGAACCAGGCACTTCATCGCGTTGATTCACACGAACCTGCAGTTGGTAAGCCCCGGAAGACATTGCGCTCTTGCTGCGAACTCGTACAAAGTAAGTGCCTTCTGCACCGGTAGCACCAGGCAGGATGACTCGGAACCCTTCGTCCATATGGTTCGTTGAGTAATAATCTCCGCCCAGGGCTGCAGCCTTTTGCATTGGCAATGCAGTGCCGCTCAGCACACCTGCATCTGACAGTGCGAGTACCGAACCAGCGGCCGACACGAGTTCCAGGACGCTGTCGAAGTGACTGGATGTGCGATCTAGGTCCAGCCATACCTCGCTGCCAGCGATCCCCTTGAAGCTGTAGATATCAACATCACCCGGTGTGTCCGGGCTGATGTGACCGTGAATCTCAAAGCCCACTGGGCGGTTGTCATCACCGCTCTTTTCATTCGGCGCCAGAGTGCCCACAAGCTGTGGCGTCAGTGTCTCCTGACCACCCGTCAATGCTTTTTCTGTTTCAATCACGACACGAACATTGCGATCGTTGCTGTATTGCTCCAGCTTGACACTTCTCCAGTCGCCGGGAGCTGCCTGCGACGCAGTACCGTCACCGTTGGTATCCAGTACAGGGAATCCGTCAAGGTCAAATCCAGCACCCACGGTGTCGTCTTTCAGCGATGTCATCACGACCGGGAACCCCGGCGAACCGATGACCTGAACTGTGCCGCCAATGCGGTCATCGATATCAATCTCGACACCGCCAGCCGTAAAGCCTGCTGCAGCACCGCTGAGTTTGACGACCAGACTCTCTGTTGGCCGACTTTGCAGTCGAATTCCACTGTAGGTGTGGTGATTCGGAACATAAACCTCGGTGTACAGCACATGCACAATGTCGGTGTCGTCCCAAACACTTTGCGTTGTCAGAGCACCACCACGAACTTCCATGCCGTTGACATCGTTATTCCGCATTAGGTTACCATTGATCAACGGCCCAACGTTGTCATCGAGCTGTGACAGTCGTTGTACATCGCCCGAACTACGGCCTCGATCAACACGCTCGAAGGAGTTCAACGAGTTCACATCGATACTGATGATGTGGCTGGTCGTGTTCTCACGGAATTCGTTCTTGACGATGATTGGCTGCGCGCCACGGACAAAGATCACGGCCGAACCGTTGGTCCCGCGTCCATTTCGAGTCGCATCGACTCCGGCCACACCAGTGCCATCCGCATTGAATTCAAGCCGTGAATTTCCGACACGAACATCGGCCTGATGAATTTCAATCAGATTGAATTCATTGAACTCGCCTTCAATTGGAGTTCTGCCACCGCCATATCGGATTACGGCATGGTCAATACTTCCAGACGACGTAGCATTGAAAAAGACGCCACCCCAGTCCCCGGCTGCAGCACGTGTGGTCGCAAGATTATTTGTCGTGTCAAAGGTCCCCCCGATCCCGTATTCGTCGTCAAGGATCGAGGTCATGATGACAGGACGCTCTTTGGTGCCTTCTGCAAGGAAATTCGAATTCCCCAGCATAGCTTCAATGCGAGATCCCCCCAGCTTCACAACCACGCCCGGGTCGACTTCCAGACGACCACTCAAACGAGCAACACCGTCCAATGGCCCGCCTGGATTGCCCGTGATGGCAAGGTTTTCTGTGATGACGTGGACAATATCGTCGTCGTCAAATCGAGCCTGCACGTCTACCGTATCAATCGGCTTGCCAAGATCGGTCTTCACTCGAACGAAGAGACCGTTCAATGTGTTGTTGACCAGCTTGTTGCCATGAATTTCCGGCCCGATGCGATTTCCCGTCTCATCAAATGAGTTTGGATTCGCGGACATCGCTGCCTTGGCATTGTTCGACAATGTATTGAATGTGATCGTCGGTCGAGCAGACACCATGTGGATCGGAGTAAAGATGTCAGGCACCGAGTCAACAATAACTTCACCACCACCAAAAGTGATGTTCGCCTTGTTGACGTAGTTCAGGAAAATGCCCTGAGCTTCATAGTCAGAGTCGTCACGGAATACGACGCCGCCCCAATTACCGCCAGCCACGGGAGCACCAGCGCCGTTTGAATCACCGCCCAGTGCGTCGTTCAAATACGAGGTCAGGTAAACCGGGCGAGATGGTACACCCAGGATCTGAATCGCTCCGTTGCTGCGATCAATCCCCTGTGCGGACGAGCCGGCATCGATGTTGGCCGACTGCAGCTTGATGACGGCATCCGCGTCAATCATCAGGGTGACGCCCTGAGGGACTTCCAGAGTTCCACCATCCTGCAGAATCGCGTTAGATGGCGTTAGACCGATCAGGTATGGCTTGGCATCATTTGCGGTGAGTTCATTTCCGTCCGTGCCTCCGTTACCAACAACTCGGACAATCGAACCAGCAGTAGCATTCAGGACAGCATCACTGATTTTGTTGTAGGGAGTGGCCAGTGTTCCATTACCCCCGTTGACAGCGGCCTTGTCCACAAAGATAGTGTTCGCAACCTGAAAGAAGAACTCGTAGTCGCCCCCGGCAATTCCGTCGGCATCGCCATCGAATTCAATTCCCGCCCCTGTACCCGAAAGGGGGTCGTCCAGCAGCTTATTGGTGGCTTCTGGCTTAAAATTCAGCCGCAACTGATAGTCACCATCCGTCGTCCCGCCGTGGCCCGAATTCTGAATGTTAGGGTCGTAAACATCATTTCCGGTACTGCTGACGCCGATGAAGTATGTCCCCGCCTCAAGCTCCAACCCAACAAATGAGTCACCGCTGAAGTAGTTGTCATTCTGGGACAACAGCTTTCCGGTCGCATCGTAGAGACGCAGGACGCTGTCCAAATTGCTGACCTGACGTTCCGCCAGAATATCCGCCGAAAACTTGCCCTTCGTCGGCAAGTTAAACTGGTACATGTCAATGTCTGTGCCGTTCGGCTGATACAGACGCTGAATATGAACGATGTCATGGTCGGTTGGGAAGATCGGTTCTCGAGGAGTCGCAGGACCAGCTTCACCTTCACCCATCACGGAGATCAGATCGTAAGCATGATCCAGCCCGAGAGCATGACCAATCTCATGCAACGCGACGCCGAACCAAGCACCACCGTATTCGCTCTTACCCCAGTCAATGTTGGCGTTCATCAGGGCGAAACCACCGCCACCAAGTCCCGCCGCAGCATTCGGCGGCATCATGGGTTCCTTGGCTCGTAAGTCACCAGTAATCACCTGGATCCCGCTATTCGCGGTTTCACGAACAGTCATTCCGGTCTTCTTGGACCAGATCTCGAAGATTTCGCGAGCCCGTTGTTTCTGATTTTCCGTGATGGCATTGTGCAGAATGTTGTTCTGAGGGTCACGACCGTAAACATCTGCAAAGTTGAACTCGATTACGCTCAGGGCTCCCGGCACGACAGGCGTCGTCCCGCTTGAACCAATGTGTGACTCCGCCGGGATATCACGATGACCGGGCTCATCATTACCACCAGCATATGGCGGAAGCGCAATACCTTGAGGCGTGATCTGCGAATTCACCACCTGACTCGCCGTTCCCAGTGAACCCAGATCCGTTGCTGATCCAAAGCTGGAGTTCGCATCAGCAGGCACGAATGCAGTCGCACTGGAGACGGACAGGGTGTACGAACCTGTCGTTGTTCCGGCCGTCGATGACGCGGAATTCCCGGCGGTATAGGCCGCATTACCCTTGCTGCTGATGCCCAGATAAAACGTTCCTGCGGCCAACGAAGGGCTCAACGTTTCCACGCCGCCGTTCCCATTGACATCGGCGATAAACACCTGATTTCCGGCATTATCGAAGACACGTAACACCAAGTCGGTGCCGGACGCTGGAGTGACCGTCAGAGTGACCGGGCGCGGAGCTGTGAGGTTAAATTTATAAAGATCAACGTCCTTGCTCCCCAACGCTCCGCCAATAAACCCTGTCGTACTGAAGGTGTTCTGCAACACTGTTCCGATGTCAATTGCACCGGCCAGCGTCTCCTGTTCTGAATTGGACCCAATTCGCAGCGCATAGGTCGCATTTGGGAGATCAGCCGCAAACGTCAATACAGCGGTGTTGTTGATGGCGTCGTACACAACTGTGCTGGGCACAAGGAGCGAGTCATCGGCTGTCGCCAAAGTGCCAGCCGTATTGATCAATCGATAGAATGAGACCGTTTGAGCAAGAGCCGGATCAAGGTTATCTTCATTAAAGTGTACGATCACCTGATTCTTACGCTGAACAAGCCCGCCATCCGCAATCGTCAATCCGGCTGGTGTTGCAAGGTTTTTAACAACCGTTGGAGTAAAGGAAGCCCCCGTCAGGGTAATCTGCGCACCGCTTCCGCCGACAGTGACTCTCGCCCCAAATCCTGCCGTGGAAATTTTGCTGCGAATTTCAGTGGCAACCGTCGACGCCGACTGACCCGCAGTAAAGTTGAGGGCGATACTCCCTGCGCCCGTCGTCCCTGTGCTATTGAACTCAAACAAGCGGGTCACAGTGCCCACCGTAATTGTCAATCTGTCGCCATCTGCAATCTGAGCAACGTTTACGACGTTTAGATTCTTGACACGCAACACCGGCTGCGGAACAACCCCCTCGACAACCGCTCCGAGATCCAGTCGAAACGTCCGATCGAGATCCACACCGCCATTGAAGATTTCATTGCCCTGATTTCTCAGAGGTGTGGGACCGGTTCCTTTCAGAGTGATTCGATAAACATCGTCCGGCAGATTCTCTGCAAATCGAACAACGACTTCTTCAGGATGGTCCCCGATTCCAACAAATCCAATGGTGACGGGCACATCACCCACGCCATTCAGGATCCTGTCAGCTCCCCCACGAGTCACTTGGATGGCAGAGCCCAGATTTGTAGAACTGATCAATTGGCCTGGGTTGAATTGCAGGGTCAGTTCGCGAGGAGCAACATTGCGAGTCTCCCCTTCGATGAGAATGTCGCCCACATTGGGACGAATTGCGACCAGCGTTGGGGCTGTCAGCAGTGATCGAGTTTCAAGGTTCTCAGAAGCCTGGGATGCCTGCTTCTGGTTCTGACGACGTTTCACAACACGAGGAGCCTGAAGACGATTTCGGACTGCAGTCAACCAGGTGGAAATCAGCATTGCGTAAACCCTGAGAAAGGCACTAAAAATGAATCAGTTCGAGCTTCGAGCTTTTTGCAGGCGTCATCTCGAAGATCTCGCGACAGGCAGTACTACGGAACAAAACTGTGCGCGCAAAATCGGACAACAAAGCGCAAGACGCGTATTTTCTCGTTTCCAAACAGCCCTAAGTCCAGAGGCAACCCGAAACTTTTGCTCAATTGTTACCAACTGACGCATCAAAGGTTGCACAAGGGATTTAGTACTATACCCCATCGCCACTTCAGTCGGACATGGCACTGTGTTCACTGCAGAATTGCCGTTCTTCTGCGGAATTTGCCGAATCCTCCGCTCTTTCCTAGACCTGCACGCCTCGCTCAATCTAACCAATCCCAGATAATCCCGCAAATCCACCAAATCGCGAATACTTCCCTTATTGCTGCCAGCAGACCAGCCGGAAATCGCTTAATTGGCCGTGCTTTCCACCATTATTAACGCTTTGTCAGCACACACGCTCCGCTAAACCCTGCGTCTTCCTCAGGCAAATGACCAGCCAGTACCCAATCCGGGGACACTTTTAAGGTTTAGGGCAGCCTCTCTGCACCAGAGCAGCCAAGCAGAGAAGGCTATTTTTGCTAGCTCCCTTCCATTCGAAGTCTTGCGGCCCTATCCAGAGACTCTGATGCCTCTCTGCCCGGTTCCGGTCTACTCGCCCCCGCAGAGTTTCTCTAAGATTCCATTCCGTCAATAAGTACGTGCCACGGCCTGAGTTTCTCGCAGAACCCCAACATCGCGGTACGATGGCAGGCAGACCTGTCAGCTTTTTCCGTCGCTGGAATCTTATACCTGCCCGCCACTTATTACGTTGCCTGTTTATGTTGTCTGTCGTCTTCGTTTATGCTCGTCGCGATGAACTCAGGTTTTGGTTACTCACGCCGTTCAGTTGTGGCACCTCTGGAGTCGGTTCAAAATAATATCCGTGCATGGTGTGCCTGCGTTCGCCGCGGCGACCTTGTCACACCCTACGAATTCCAATGTTTTTCGGTAGGGTGTGACAAGTGAGCCCCTGCGAATGCAGGCACACCGGCTGAGTCTGTTGATTCAAGCCGGAATTTATCTCAGGACTGTTCCTAAAGAGGCTGGTAAAGAAGCACGAGTGGTCCTCAGGTTATGGTCCCCAGGGTTTGATCAATGAAAATCGCCAGCTCGCTTTTCCACGCTTTCAAATCCGGATTCATTCCCTCCGCGACTCGCCTGTCTCGGTGGCGATCGCTCGCGAATCACATCATCAAGCTGAGTGAAGGCCTGACGGAGCTGACAGATGAGGAATTGCTGACTCGAGGTCGCAAGATCCGCTGGGATGCACGAGCCGGGACTTCGCTCGAAACCCTGATGCCGGACGCTTATGCCCTCGTTCGCGAGTCCGCTCGTCGCACTTTGAGAATGCAGCATTTCCCCGTGCAGATCATGGGGGCCATCGCAATGTTCGAGGGCCATATCGCGGAAATGCAGACCGGCGAAGGAAAAACCCTGACGGCCACGATGACGTCATTCCTGCGCGCTCTACCCGGGCAAGGATGTCACGTCGTCACGGTTAACGACTATCTGGCCAAACGCGATGCCGAACAAATGGGCCCGGTCCACGTACGTCTCGGCCTGACTGTCGGAACGATCCTGGAGAACATGGAACCCGACGAACGCCGAAAAAACTACGCCGCGGATATCACGTACGGCACCAGCAAAGAAATGGGGTTCGACTTTCTCCGCGACAGACTCCGCAAAGGGGCCAGCCAGGATGACGGTGGAAACCAGATTCGTCGCTACATTCGCACATTGCAGGGCGGTGAAGAACCAGTTCAACGAGGTCACAATTTTGCTTTGATTGACGAAGCCGACAGTATTCTGATCGATGAAGCTCGAACGCCTCTGATCATCGGGTTGACTCAACCCAACGATCCCTCCACCGTAAACCTGTTCCGCTGGAGCAACCGTGCGACGTTCCAGCTTGAGCCTCGTACAGACTACATGTACGAACCAGAACGTCGCACCGCATGGTTGACCGACACCGGTTGTCGAAAAGTCGTGCTGATGTCTAAACCGTCGCTGCTAAGCTCCATGGACACGGAACGCATCTATAGCCAGGTCGAGAAAGCTCTGACGGCCAAACATGCCTTCGAACGTGACCGCGACTATGTGATCGTCGAGAACAAGATCGTGATCGTCGACGAAGGCACCGGCCGAGTTATGGATGGCCGTAAATGGCAGGACGGACTTCATCAGGCGATCGAAGCCAAAGAACTGGTCCCCATCACAGCGGCAACCGGTGAGGCGGCTCGCATCACGGTCCAAAGTTTCTTCCGTCAGTACACCCATCTTGCGGGAATGACCGGCACCGGAATTCTCGCAAGCGGCGAACTGCGGAAAACGTATCGCCTGAAGGTTACGAAGATCCCGACGAATAAACACTGCATTCGCAAAGGCCAGACTTACCGTGTCTTCAAAACGCAGGAAGCCAAACGCGATGCCATCGTGGACGCCATTCAGACTTTGATCAAAGCCGGTCGCTCGATTCTGGTGGGAACACCTTCCGTCGATGCCTCCGAGGCACTTGGATTGTTGCTGAAGGATAAGCGGATTCCGCATCAGATTCTGAATGCCAAATACCACGAACAGGAAGCTGAGATCGTGTCGGCCGCTGGTGGTCCCGGTAACGTAACGATCGCCACGAACATGGCAGGCCGCGGAACCGACATTATCCTCGAGGAAGAAGTTCGCAAAGCCGGCGGTCTGCACGTGATCGCGACCGAAATGCACAGCTCCAAACGTATCGATCGTCAGCTTGTCGGGCGATCCGCACGTCAGGGCGATCCCGGTAGCTATCAATTCTTTCTATCACTCGAAGACGAACTCCTGCGTTGCCGCGAACCCAAAGAAATTCTACGCAAACAACGCATGGCGATGGCAAATCGCGAAGGCGAACTTGGCCGATCATGGCTGCGTTACTTTCAACGTGTGCAAAGGTTCCTTGAGAAAACTCACCGCAAGCAACGCAAGCATCTGCTGAAGCAGGAACGCCATCGGCTGGAACAGTATGAGAACATGGGGCTCGATCCTTATCTCGAGCTGACCGAATCATGACGTGGGTGATCGCGATCTGCGGAACCATGGGCAGCGGCAAGTCAACGCTGGCGGAAAACGCCGCCGCTGCACTTCCCGACTGTTCCGTGGTCTTTGAAGACGATCATAACCGCATGACCGAGCGATCGCTTGATAACATCGAGGATTGGTTCTCACGTGGCGGCGACGTCAGTGAATTTGAACTGTCCGATGTGATCGCGCGGTTGACGGAACTGTGTCCCGACAAACGAAGCATGGTCAAAACGACGCACGCTTCTGCAGGAGTTATCACAAGTACGACGAACGCAAAAAGCTCTCCCGAGTCACGTGCTTCGGCTCATCAAATTGTGTTGCTGGAAACTCATTTCGGCCGACTCCATTCCGCTCTGAGTCCATGGATTGATTTCCAGGTCTGGATCAATACTCCGGCAGATATTGCCGTGGCCCGCAAAGTGCTGCAGCTCAGTCAGCAGATGACTCAGCAGAATCCCCCAGTCCCTGAATCCAATGGACTGCGGTGGATTGAGAAGTTTTGCAGCGGCTACCTGACGACTACTCGAAAACTGTTCAATTTGCAGCGACAACAGGTAGGTGCGGTTTCCGATGTGACGATCGATGGTGAAGGATCGCCATGGGATGTCTGCGGACGTTTTCTGGAGAACCTGCCAACTCAGTTCCGGCCGGAAGACTGAAAGACGAAGCCACAACTGTCCCTGCTCGCCACCGGGCCTGCCCCGGTGGTCCACCGGCTTCTGCACCACTCAAGTTTTGTTGATTCGGCAACCAACAATTCAACACCCCGCTCAAGGCTGCTCTTCATGGGTGAGATTCTGAATATTCGGCCTGAATCTGTCACCGGGCGGCTTCCGCGTCGAATTGTCATCGTGGGCAACAATGAATCTGCCTGGATGGCTGCCGCAATGCTCGCCGTTCACTCCGCTCCGCTGGAATGTCGCGTCACTGTGCTGGCCAATGGTCCCGTGCAGTCCGAGTTCCCCGGCGAAGCCTCGCTGCCTTCTCTGCGAGGACTGTTGGCTAATCTTCGCATCGATGAACATGAGATGATGCGACACTGCCAGGCGACTTACTGCCTGGCAACTCAATTCTCCGACTGGGTTCAATGCGAACGTGACTTCTGGAAACCGTTTTCTGCAGAGCCCAATCGTCCGACGTCCATGTCACTCTTCGAAGGCTGGCATGTTGAACGCAGTCGAGGTCGTTTGTTGCGTCCATTTCATTCATATTCGCTCCACTGGGGCGCAGCATTGGCCGGAAAAAGTCCGTATGGATTTTCCGGACCGTCACCGATTTCACAGTCAGGTTCGTATGCTTTCCATGTTGATGGTCAGTCGTTTGCAGGTTGGTTAAAAGCAATCGCTTTGCAATCCGGAACGGAAGAAGTTTCCGGCGTGATTCGGCAGGTGGCCAAGAACGGTCGCGGCGGAGTCGCTCAGGTGAAGCTCACCGACGGAACTACTCTGGCTGGTGACTTTTTCATCGACGCCACAGGCTCAGAATCACGCCTGATGGGGGCAACTCTGAACGATGAGTTTCTGAGCTGGAACGATCGACTGCCGGTAGATCAGATGATCCGAGTTCGGTTGCCCGGTCGTCGACAAATTCCTCCGTACACTCGCGTCACTGGGCTGCCTGCCGGATGGTCGTGGCAGATTCCTTTGGCGAATTCGATCGACTCGGGGTATCTCTTTCAGTCGTCTCTCTCATCCAATGAGGAAGCTCTGCAGCAGTTTCAGTCCCTGCTGAAGCTGGACGGAATCAAACTCGAAGAATTGCCTGAGCCGTCAATCATGCCGTTTGCCTCTGGTCGGCGAACATCCTTCTGGCGTGACAATTTGCTGGCACTCGGCACGGCCGCTTGTCGCATCGATCCATTGACGTCTGCTGGTCGCCACCTGACTCAACTGGGGCTTGAGATGTTTCTCGAACTCTTCCCGGATCGCTCCTGCAATCGTACGTTGTCCGAGTACTACAATGAACGCATGCGAATGGCGACCGAAGAGATTCGTGACGCAACACAACTGCATTACCTGCTGAGCAAACGGAAAGATTCCGAGTTCTGGCGTAACACGGTGACGCTGCCGGTTTCTTCCGAACTGACTCAACGCCTGGCACTTTACGATGCGGTCGGTCATGTCGGCCACCTGACTCCGGAAGC
>CANHVD010000009.1 GCA_947463775.1 Planctomycetaceae bacterium
ACCCTCTCCCCCAATTTTTTGCAATTACGCTGACATATGACACCAAGCGGCATCCGCAAAAAATCGGGGGAGAGGGGGCAACATGGCGCGGTCCAGCCTACCACTCATCCAGTTGATCCGCATCGATCGTTGGGCAGTCATCGTTGGCGTTCATGCGATCAATCGCCGCGTCATCTTTAAACCCAGAGCCAGTCACGAGACAGACAACGGTTGCTTCGGGATCAATCTCGCCAGCGGCCGCAGCCTGAAGCGCTCCGGCCAATGCGGCTACGCCTGCGGGTTCCGAGAACACACCTTCTTCTCGCGCCAGTCGTTTTTGCAAAGCCCAGACATAATCGTCGGCCACCAAGTGCCCATTACCACCAGTCGCGCGGCATTCGGTGACGGCGATATCTCCGTCAATTACGCTCGCGACCTGCAGGCCACTGATTTTTGTCGTACACATGACCGTTTGAGCTTTGAGCAAACCCTGTCGTAACGGCCCGGCGACAGTGTTGTTTCCCTCCGGCTGAACACAATGGACCGCCGCTGGTTTCGCGAGAACTCCGTCGACAACCAACTGCTGAAATCCGCGAGCCGTTGCGATACAGAGTCCACCACTTCCCGCCGGACAGAAGACGTGATCGATCAACGACGGAGATTGTTCCGCCAGCTCAAAACTGATCGACTGAACTCCCGACATTCCCGCCGGACTGTAGACAAACGCGCTGATCTGAAGAGCGTTCCCGGGACGTTGACCGATCGCCAATAATCGACTGAGAACATGTTCAGAAATCGTGGGATCGGTCCCGAACCGTCGAATACGCGCGATCTTCGCTCCGTAGGCCATCATCTGTTTCAGCTTCCCCAGTGGCGCGCCTTCGACGATCGCGATGCGGCAGTCGATCCCTGCGGCAGCACAATACGCGGCCAGCGATGCTCCGGTGTTACCACTGGATGTGGCAATGCACCGCGTTTGACCGTTGGCCACCATGTGAGA
This sequence comes from Planctomycetaceae bacterium, assembly GCA_947463775.1. Classification (GTDB taxonomy): domain Bacteria; phylum Planctomycetota; class Planctomycetia; order Planctomycetales; family Planctomycetaceae; genus SXXK01. The sequence goes on from CANHVD010000009.1 coordinate 980, forward strand.
AATCGCGGATGAAGCGAAGCGATCCTTGTAAGAGCCCGACGGGTTACAGCATTCCAGCTTGAAGAACAAGTTCTTCAGACCAGCCTCCGGACCGATTTTACGAGATCTCACCAGCGGCGTGTTCCCTTCACCCAGTGTGATCTGAGCAGATTCAGGAAGAGTGTCGAATTTCTGACTCCAGCGCCACATACTCATTGGATCGTGTCCTTAGGTGAACCGCAGAACGGCTTGATGATAAGCGAATGCATTGCGATCGCGGCCTCATCGGCGGCTGGAAAAGGGAAACCGCTGTTCACCGATACGGCAGTCCATCGCTGCCGTATCGGCTCACAAAAGCTTCACGCTCCGAAAAGCTCCAGCCGGATGATACGTCGAATCCTGCCTCCGCAACTAACTTGTTCTTTTGACCTTGTTCTTTACTTCTGCTCCTCAGCTTTAAAGTCGCCGGCTTGAACAATAAATAAGCGTTGGGGGTCGATATGCTTCTTCAGTGCAGCGTTCACCTCTTCGACCGACAGCTTACTGATCTTGTCTTCGAACTCGGCAACAAATTTCATATCTCGACCAATGAATGCATACGATTCAAGCGTCTGCACGATGGCTCGATCTTCCGTACGCTGGACCTGCTGTTCCTGAAGATAACCTGCTTTGGCTGCTTCCAGTTCTTCCGCAGTAATGCCGTTTTCCAGCAGCTTTTTCAGTTCATCCTGAATGGCTTCGTGGACCTTGGGAGCATTGTCCGGATTGGAGATCGCGAACAGGAAGAACGTCGTTCGCTCATCAACAGCGGACGGTTGCAGGCTGGACTGCACGGAGTACGAAAGTCCTTCCTTCTGTCGCAAACGATCACCCAGTCGTGAAGAAAGACCGCTGCTTCCTAACACGAAGTTTCCGATCGACAAAGCCGCGTAGTCAGGATGATCATCTCGCATCGGGATCGTCATTGCTGCGATGTAAGCAGCGTTCGGCTTATCCGGCGTCAGGATTTGTTCCCGACCGCCCTTCTCGTTGTTCACGGAAACGCGAGCCAGTCGTTCGAACTTAACGTCGGAAGACCACCCCGTCGTAAACTCATCAACAGCGGGAAGTACCAGCTCCGGATCGAAGTCACCGACGATGGTGAGCTCACCAACAGCCGAGGACAACATGTGGGAATAAACATCTTTAATCTGTTCGACGGTGACCGCTTTCACGCGTTCGGCTTCTTCGTCCATGGTTGGCACATAGCGAGGATCATCAACCGGATATGGTGAGATTTTGCGACTGACGTTTGTCATGGCCAAAGCAATGGGATCGGACATCTGCTGATTAATCTGGGCAATCTGCTCTTCGCGGATGATCTCCAGCTCTTCTTTCGGGAACAGCGGATGCTTCATGACCTCCTTCACGATCTCCAGAACTTTCGCGACGTTCTCGCGGCTGGTCTGCACAGAGACCGACAGAACACCCGGGGTTCCAGAAACCCGCAACTGAGCCCGGTAGTTGTTCAGCTCATCCGTGATCTGCTGACGCGTCATATGCTCTGAGCCGCGATTCAACATTTGCGGCATCAGCTCGGCAGCAACGGCCAGTCCCTTCAGAGCTTCTGCATTACCGTATCGAAAATTGAGTCGCAGATTGACGATGGATCCGCGAGTCTTCTTTGGGAGCAGCGTGACCTTGATGCCGGACGACAATGTCGAACGAGCGAGCCGCTTTTCGATCGCCAACGGATCAACATCGAATTCTTCACCCTGAGCCACATCGGATCGGCCCTTGTAGTCGCCAATCATCTCGGCCAGATCCGGTGTTGCCGGAATGGTGGCTCGCTGAGCTTCCTTCGTCGGTTCATAGACGCCGGCTGTTCTGTTATTGCGAACCAGATAGGTGGCAGCGACACGAGTCACATCTTCCGCCGTCACTTTTTCGAGGCGATCGCGGTAGAGAAAGAACAGACGCCAGTCGCCCTGAGCTGACCAGTCGCTAAGTTCAATTGCCACGCGTTGAGAATCGGCGACCGTTAGTTCACGCTGCTTCAGAAGTTCAGACCGAGCACGTTCGACTTCTTCCGGAGTGAAGGCTTTCTCAGCAGTGCCTTCGCCCGATTCAATCAGACTCTGAACCAGAGCTGTCCCGTCGGTTCCCTGAGTCGCCTCGGCCATAAACATCAGGATGCCCGGATCGTGGAGGGCGAAAGTCATTCCAAATACGCTGGCGGCAACTCGACGCTTCACCAGAGATTCATAAAGCCGACCGGCCGGTTCGCTGGTCATGATCGTGGAAAGCACATCCACTGCGGCAAAATCCGGATGACCGCCGGAGGGAATATGGTAGAGCGTCGCCGCCAGAGCCACATCGCCCACACGTCGCAGCGTCACCATGCGTTCGCCGTCCTGAGCTGGCTCTTCTGTGTACGTTGGCTCAAGCTTACGTTCAGGACGTGGAATAACTCCGAAGTAGTTCTTTACGAACTCCAGCGACTTCTTCTCATCGAACTTACCCGCGATCACCAGAATCACGTTGTCGGGCTGATAATACTTCTGATAGAACCGACGCAAGCTATCGGCCGGAACCTTCTCGATGTCCGCACGGTTGCCAATGGTCGACTGGCCGTAGTTGTGCCATTCAAACGCCGCCGCCGTTACTCGCTGCATGAGAACTCGCTGAGGACTATTTTCACCGCGTTCAAATTCGCTGCGGACCACGGAGAATTCTTTAGCCAGATCTTCAGCACTGATAAAGCTGTTCACGAGCCGATCCGCTTCCAGCTTCAATGCGAATTCGAGATTCTCGTCGCTGGCCGGCAGAGTTTCGTAGTAGTTGGTGCGGTCGAGCCAGGTCGTTCCGTTGAACTCCGCTCCACGTTCCTGCAATGACTTGGGAATATTCTGATGCGTGGGTGTTCCTTTGAAGACCATATGCTCCAGAAGGTGAGCCATCCCGGCTTCGCCATAACCTTCATGGCGTGACCCAACGAAGACCGTGAGATTGACGGTCACTTTCGGACTGGACTTATCCGGGAACAGCAGCACCTTCATGCCGTTGTCCAGATGAAACTCAGAAATCCCTTCCACCGAGCGAATCAGGGCCGGTTCACCTTCTGCAGCCATCAGTGGCCTGAAGGTTGAGAGCACACACACCACAGCCGCAACTCGCAGAACCATCGAGTCCATTTTCATATCAGCAATCCTTTCAGAATATTGACAACCTACCAGATTGTAGCGGCCTCCGCAGTTTTCACATGGGTTACGGCGAGATCTTTACGGCCCCTGATAAAACCGGGACAGCCCCTGACCAAACCCGGGCCCAATCCCGCAAACTGCAACTCAAGAGGAAGCTTGTAGTTACTCCGCCGCGGCCACCACGGGGAGTAATGATCTGAATCAATCATCCCGCGAACACACGGCCTCAATTTATGCCGCTCGAAGACTAGACCAAAGCCAGTCCCGTACGCCCCAGTCGGTCTTCGCACTGAACGGTAGACATAAATAAATCACATCCGAATTCTCATGCTGTCTGTTCGCAGCGATGAGGGATCGCTGGAAATCTCAATCGCTTCCACCAGCAGTGCGAGAGAATTCTGCAGAGAACGCGCGACAACGAAGAGTACTCCGAAGCCCATCAGTCCGGTAACGCTCAGCAATCCCGGAACCCAGCGCTCCTGTCCTTCCGTCAGCAACACGAACAGCATGACTCCAACGAGCGGCAACGCCGCGGCCAACGCCAGATAGCCCCATGTCATGCGATGAATGCTTCGCAGGGAATCAACATCACTCAAAGGAATTGCCTTGCCCGATAACAACTTCGGATAAAACGCGCGAACGGCGATCCATGTGATGAAGAAGAAGGGATAGGTCGCAGCAATGCCACCGCACAAAGCCAGGCTGACAAAGAAGTGCGAATACAAATGCACGGTCAGAGCAGCACCAGCACTATTCATGGCGATGGGGTAGATAATGCCGGCCAGCAACCATTCCGATGCACCCAGCAAGGCCAGCATATTGCCAATGTGCAGACTTCGGCGCCGAACGGCATCGGCATCCGGAACATTGGCGAGACCTTGCGTCACTCCCCGAATAACCGGCCAGGCCAGCCAGACGCCAAGTCCGAGACCCAGTGGAAAAGCAATTGTATTGATCCATATCTGGATGTTGTTGAAGATCTTGTCGGCGTTCGGCAGGATCTCCGGCAGATGGTCAACGATCTGCTCTTTGTTGTAAACAAGATTGAGAAATGCGGCGATGCCGTTGGCTCCCATCACAATTGCCGCGAGTACCAGCAGCGGCCGGCGAATGACGAAACCACGCCACCAGTTGGCCCTCGGACGTAATGACGCCATCGTCTCGGGTTCTGTGCAATATCGCAATTCTCTGGCAAGCTCTTCAGCGGCCCCAAAACGCTTCTCGCGATCATTGGCAAGTGCTCGCAGCAGGACATCACGGATCGCCGTGACTGAAGCAAACGGCAACTGGCCAAAGTGGCGAAGATCGGGCTGTTGAGTTCTTAATTGCCCAGCCGACGCGAGTGCCGCTGGCCAGCTTCGATCACTGACATGATCATTGAACGGACGTTGCCCGCACAACATTTCCCACAGCAGAACACTCAACGAATACTGGTCACTGCGAGCATCCACGTCATCGGCTTCGCGAGCATGATCCGGGTGACAGACTTCCAATTGCTCGGGCGACATGTAGGCCAGACTGCCGCCAAAGTAAGCTGCCGGAGTCACCCCGTCGAGCTTTGAACAGAAGCTGATATTGAAGTCAACAATTTTCGGAGCCCCGTTTTCATCCAGCAGAATATTGGCCGGCTTGAGATCTCGATGAAGCACGCCCTGCTCATGTGCATACTGGAGTGCAGACGCTACCTGAATTCCGAAAAGACAAACCGTCTCTGGCCACGTGGCTTTCTGCAGCCGACGGTGCAAAGGATGTTCGTGAGCAGCCCCGGTGACTCCAAAGCCGCTTCCGGATTCCTGCAACTGACAACTGATCGCCTTCAACAAAGCTGTGCCCGACCAATCGGACTTTGGCAACAGACGCAGTTGATCCAGCACTTCTGAAAGCGATGCTCCGGCAACGTACTGCATGTAAAGCAGACGTACATTCTTTTCCGGGATAATGCGCTGGTCGTAAACTCGCACAATATTCGGATGATCCAGTTGAGCCAGCGTCTGAGCTTCATTGCTGCGAGTGACACTCACCTTCAACGCACACAGACGCTGCATGGATTTTTGACGAGCCAGAAACACTGTGGCAAATGCTCCGCTGCCCAGGCGAGTCAACAGATCAAAATCGTCGATCGTGTCACCAGGCTGAAGAATAATCTTTTGCCGCGATACTCCCCGCATCGAACTGGATTCAACGGAATCGGCCTGACCAATGAGTCGCTTGAGTCGATCGGCCAAACCCGGAAATCTCGCCACGAATTCACTCAGCCTGACATCCTCGCCCGATTGACGGCGAATGTGGAATTCTTCATAGACGAGATCACATGGAGCTAAACCGTCCGGCTCCTTCAGCTCCGGCCACTGATCGAGATACTGTTCAACCGACTTTGGATCCGTCTTGTGAGTCCAGCGTTGTTCGAGATCAACCTTCACCAGCTCAATCAGCGTCAGTCGCCGCGTTTGGGAATTCTCAGGCGGTACGAATTCCCGCAGGTTCGGTGGAGTTTTGCGGTCTTCCCATTCGACACAGAAACGTTCGATGCAATCCGCCATCTGAGTCCAGTCCCCGCGCGCACGGTCAGGCTCCGAGTGAACGGGACTGCCGGACGATGAGACCTCCACGATGCCAGACACGCACAAAGCTCCCTGGTTTGCAATACGATTTCGATCGTAGAGCCGACTTCAGTCGGCATTGTGATGGAACCTGAGAAAGCAATGTTGGCTCAAGCCAACGCTACGAATGCTGCGAACACCAGAAATGCTGAACCAGCAAACACCACTCGTCTTACATGTTGCGATTCTGTCAGACAGTCGCTGAAATTCAACCGCGGTCGCTTGAACAGTCCGCCACAATCCGTTGCCATGCTCACAGAATGATCGGTTGCGAAGAATAAGTCTCTTCCCAGGATAAAAACATGAACACGCCCCAAAACTTGACTCCTCAGGCATTCTGGGCTGACCAGATGGAACAAGGCTATGCACTCGTCGAGCAGATTCTGGCTTTTCCGGTGCAGGAATCAGGCGAAGGTTTTGCGTCATTAAAGGACGCTGTTGAGGAAGATGGAGTCGAGATTCTCTTTTCGACCTCAAAGATCGCCGGCTCGCTGGATCGCGTCTTCTACATGCGACAGAGCCTGGTGAAAGATGTGCTGGCCATCGGCCGCGAGATGAATCGTCGTGGCTGGATCTTGAAGATCGAGGACGGCTATCGTTCGCTGGCGATGCAGAAACAGCTCGGCAGCAAGCCGGAGCTATTCGACGCCATTCTGAAGAAATGCATTTGGGAGAACGGAGGCACCATTCCGCCGGTCGAACTGGTGTTCCGGCGTGGCTCAGTATTGATCGCCAATATTCCCAAGGTGGGAACTCATATGTCCGGCTCGGCAATTGATATCTCTGTCTTTCGACGCGACGACGGCAGTGAAGTCTGGCGTGGAAACACTTATCTGGAGATGAGCGAACGAACGCCGATGAGAAGTCCGTTCGTCGAGCCGGAGTTTGTGCAGAATCGACTTGAGATCACCGCCGTGATGGAATCGCACGGCTTTATGCATTTCCCGTTTGAGTTCTGGCATTACAACAAAGGTGACGGGCTCGGACATATCCTCACCGGCAACAAAGCACCGGCCAACTTCGGCCCGGTGCATTGGGATCCAACCACCAACAAGGTCACGGCCGTTGATAATCCATCGCAGCCTCTGCGACCGCTGCCCGAGATTGAACGCGAAATCGCCGCCGCAGTGGAACGAGCGAAAGCCGCTGGAAGAACTTAATGGTCGGTTCAATCGGAGAAGCGTTGCAGTACCGGATTAATGGTTTATAGGTCCCATAAGTCACATAAGTCGTATATGTCTCATAAGTCCGATTTGGCTTTCCTGTCTTATCCTTCGCATCCAAAGTCATTCCCCCTAACAGAGCACATAGCCGAATGAAAAGAGTCATTCTGGTACGACATGGAGAGTCTGAGATCAACGCCGTCTGGAAAGAGAAGGCAATTTTCTGCGGCCAGATTGATACACCTCTGACGGAGAAAGGCCGACGGCAGGCACTCGATGTCGGACGACTTCTGGCAGACACTTCGCAGTTCAGGATATCTCACGCAGTCAGCTCAATGCTTGTTCGTGCTGTCGACACGCTGCAGTTGATCAGGCAACAATTGACGACAGCACCAGAGCTGCTGCCTGCGATGCCCGAATTCAACGAACGGTCGCTCGGGCTTTTCGAGGGCCGCGCGAAAGAAGATGTCTACAGAGAATTCCCGGAGTACGAAAGCGATCCGGACTATTGTAGTTTTCGCGACCACTATCAACAAAAGGCTCCGGGTGGTGAGAACCTTTCTGAAGTCACTTCACGCGCATGGCCTGCGCTGGAGTCGATGTTGGAGCTTGCAGAGCCGGATGTTCTGATCGTTGCTCACTGCCAGGTGATTCGCTGCCTGATTGCTCGCGCGATTTCGCTTGATGCGAACGGGACTTCAAGTCTGAAGATTCCTCACGCTGTACCAATCGTGCTGACTCAAACCGGGACTCATGGATTCAGTTTGGCTCGAAACTTTGAGTCAGACGCGAGAGGATGAACTTGAAACCCTCGGGCAACAGCACGGGTCGGCTCAGCGACTTCTTTTACCATGAAGTTCATCAGGAAATTGCGTACGGTTTAGGCGGGCGGTCCTGAGCGGACAATCTGGCCTCCCTGCTTTCCGGGACCCGGGCCTAATTCGATTTCCCAATCGGCATGCGAAATCAGGGACTGATCGTGATCGATAACGACTACGGAATGGCCGGTTTGCAGAAGAAAATCAATGCAGCCGACTAGACGTTCAATATCCTGCATGTGCAGACCGACGGAAGGTTCGTCCAGCAAAAACAGCGTCCGTCCGGAACGTGCGAGCTGAGCCGCTTTGCGGTTTTCTGCAGCCACTTCGCCGTCCGCCAGCGGAATCCCGGCCAGCATCGCGGCGATGCGAAGTCGTTGAGCTTCTCCACCGGAAATGGTGCTTAACGGTTGCCCGAGTCGCAGATATCCCAAGCCAGTCTGGCGGATTGCGTTCAGGCGTTGCTGGATTCGATGATGCCCATTGAAGAACGTAAATGACTCATCGGCCGTCATGTTCAGGATGTCAAAAACGGAACGATCCCGGTACCGAACCTCCAGCACTTCAGGACGAAATCGGCGACCGCTGCATTCTTCGCAGACCGTTTCGATGTCTGCCAGAAACTGCATTGCCACAGTGACAATGCCTCGCCCTTCGCACACCGGGCATCGTCCACCGGAAGCCGCATTGAAGCTGAACATGGCACGCGAGTAATTTCGTTTACGAGCCTCATGCGTTTCCGCCAGAAGAACTCGGATGTCATCAAAGACGCCGATCCACGTGGCAGGAATACTTCGACGAGATCTTAGAACCGGACTCTGATCCAGCAAAACGACATGATCGATGCCATCAACGCCCTGCAGGCGATCAAGAGTTCCCGTCGCATCAGACGGCATCGGCAGCTTTAGATGCTGGCACATCGCCGGATAAAGAGTATCGATGATCAGAGAACTCTTGCCGCTGCCGCTGACTCCAGTCACTGCGCAGAAAACACCGAGCGGCAAGTCAACATTCAGTCCTTTGATGTTGTGGCAGTTGGCGTTGTGAAGATTCAGCCATACTTCGGGCGTTCGGCGGGAAGCGACTGAGGTCGAGGAGAGTTGGGCTTTGTTTTGCCGTAACTTCTCGCCAGTCAGAGTCTTCGCCTTCAGCAATTGAGCCACGGAGCCCTGAAATTCTACTCGTCCACCTTCCGAACCAGCTCCGGGGCCAATTTCAACAACATCGTCGGCCGCGAGAATGAATTGTGGATCGTGTTCCACCACAATCACAGTATTGCCTGCGCGTTGAAGATTGCGGACGCAGTTGATGATGCGATTTGTATCGCTGGCATGCAATCCGGCTGTCGGTTCATCCAGAACATAAAGCGTATTGATTAATCCGGAACCCAGAGCCGAAGTCAGCATGACTCGCTGAGCTTCCCCGCTGGAAAGTGATTTCATTGTGCGATCAAGCGATAAGTAGCCAAGACCGCTTTGACGCAAAAACTGCAGGCGGCGATCTGCATGCTCATGCGCAGAACGCAGGCCGATTTTCATTTCTGCAGAAAGAGCTGCGAACTGAGATTCCAGCCAGTTTGTGAGGTCGTCAAGCTCCAGCTGAGCGATCTCGGGCAACGTCATCGAGCCCCAGCGGATGTGTCGAGCATCCTCATTCAGTCGCGACCCGTAACATGATGTGCAAGGCGAATTGGACAGGACGTTTTTCTCCGTCGTCCGCTTTCGTTTCGAAGTCGGCGGCGGAGCAAGCTTTTGCTGGCCGGCCCCTTCGCAAACGGAGCAGGCACCAAGCGGCGAGAGAAAATTCAGCAGATCAGCGGAGAGTTCGGGGAACTGACGAGAACAGTTCGGGCAGGCGCGGCGATGCGAATAGCGGAAGCATTGCCAGGCGATGCCGTCAACGACCATGGTTTCTGAGGACATGGTTTCTGAGCTGACTGAAGACGACGATTCGACCAGCACCAGACAGGCAGCGCTCGAAAGAGAACTGGAGTTGTGGACGGCTTCGGCAATTCGAGTGGCCGCTGAGGAGTCCGCTTTGAGTCGATCGGCCACGACGATCAGCGGAGACTGAGCCAGTGAGAAATTCAATTCTTCCATCCGCACGGTTTTTTCCCCCACGATCGCGCGAGGAAAACCCTGTCGGACGAGGTCAGCCGGCAAATTTGCATCTGTCGAGGGATCAAAACCAATCACCGCGCAGATCTGGACGCGACAGTTGGCGGCTTTCTGGAGAATTTCGACAGCCGCGTGTTCTGCGGAAATCACATCGATCGGAATCCGGCAAGCGGGGCAAAACTGACGGCCAGCCTGAGCAACCAAAAGGCGGAGAGAATCGAGAACTTCAGAACGTGTCCCTAATGTGTTGCGAGTTCCGTCGGAACGTAGTTGCTGGCGGATCGCGATTGCCGGCGGCAAACCCGAGATTCGATCAGCAGCCGGGCGTTCGATGCGATCCAGAAACTGCCGCGCCGACGGTGAGAACGTTTCGATGTATCGCCGCTGGCCTTCGGCATACAGAGTATCAAACGCCAGACTGCTTTTTCCGGAACCACTGAGTCCACAGATCACAGTCAGGGCGTGGTGAGCAATCTTCAGGGAGACTCCCTGCAAGTTGTGAACTCGCCCACCTTCCAGCTCGATAAACCGCGAAACAGACACCAATTAGACCCCGGAAGGAAAGAGCGTTTACGATGGCAAGACACAAAATCAGCAGTTCGGACCGGTCATTCTGAAGGTTAGAGCATTGTTCGCCCAATCAACGATCAAAGATTCTCGCGTGGCGCCCCCTGAGCCAACTTTTCCTTACAAAAATTGCTTCCCAATGCCAGGAGCGCCCCTGAGCAGGTTGCGTCTCCAGGGAGCAGTTCTATAATCCCACGAACTCTTTTCTGACTGTCATATTCCTGCCTTAAAGAGCGATTCGCAAGGCCGCGACCGGGGGTTGATTCCCATGTTTTTGTGGTTCCGCAACGTCTGGATGTCTGTTGTGACCGTCCTGCAGGGGATGTACGTCACGCTCTTGACGATGTTCAAGACGTACAACCGCCGCACTTTTACCGAGGTCTACGAGTATCCGGAAGTGCCGCTGAAGGTGAAGCCTCGCTATCGCGGTTTCCATCGATTTGACCTGACCACATGCATTGGCTGTGAGAAGTGTGCAGTTGCCTGCCCGGTGGACTGCATTTATATCGACAAAGAAAAAAGCCCGGTCGGAAAAGGCTTCCGAATCAATGGCTTTACGATTGACTACACCAAGTGCATGTTCTGTGCGTTGTGCGTCGATCCGTGTCCGGTTGACTGTATCTTCATGGGGTCCAATCATGACCTCAGCTGCTATAGTCGTGATGGATGCATTGTTGACTATGCGAAACTGCCGTTGCAGATTGCATGGGGTAAGGCCTCTCTGAATCCGACGGTTGTTGCGGAATCCAAGGTTCTGCACTCACCAGTTTGGGTGAAGGGTGAGCCGAGTCCGTTTGAGTTTGCCGGGACTGAGCATTAGCGAAATATTAAGACGCGAATTTCAAGTAGGATGGGCATTCCCGGCTGTCGAAAGCCAGTCGCACAGAAATGCCCAACCTGATGTTGAAGTTTGACAACGCACAATGGATGTCGAGTGTGCGTGGTGTGAAGTGCTGAAAAGGCCGCTCGGCTGTTATAGAGTTCGAGATGCCGGGTGATTTTGAAGCTGCAAATCGGAGTTTATGATCGAGAGAATTCTGGTATTTGCAGTTTGCCGTGTTTGAGTGGTAGTGCAGATTCGGTAGAGATCTTCGACGGAGTTCGAGGATGATTGATCGAGTGTACTTTACGAAAAGCAGAACATGGTTGCGGATGAAACTTTGCTGACTGCGGATGAAGTGAATCAGCGTTTGCCGTTGGTTCGTTCAATCGTCGGGGACATCGTTAGTCTTCATGCGGATATCTCGTTCCGTCGACAGCGATTGCTGTCGCTCAGAGAACGACATCCGGCTCCGAAGTCGAACGATTCTGTCTACGAGCAGGAGGTTCTGCAGATGGAATCGGAACTGGCCGATGACGAGGTCCGCCTGGGCTCTTATGCTCAGGAACTTCTGGATATCGGAGGGTTTCTGACGGATCCGGCGGAAGGTCGAGTCGACTTTCTGGGGGATCTTGGAGGAGAGCGAGTGTTCTTCTGCTGGCAGTCCGCTGAACCCGAGGTGCTAGGTTGGCATTCCGGGGCCTGTGGCGAATCAGAACGAATCCTGCTCGATCATGAACTTGGCAGTATGACGATTTCAGAGGGTAAGTGATGACGGATCTCGTCGGGCATTTTTTAGCGTTTGGATTGTTGGCCATCGGTTTCCTGATGGTGCCGCTGATTGTTGGGCGATTTCTGCGCCCCAATTTGCCTAATCCGGAGAAGGATGCCATCTACGAATGCGGTGAGCCAGCAATTGGTTCGAGCTACATTCAGTTCGACCTTCGCTTCTACGTGGTGGCATTGTTGTTCATCATTTTCGACGTTGAAATTGCGTTCTTCTTTCCATGGGCGTCGGTCTATGGCAGTGCAATGCAGTTGGCTGACTCGCGAATCACCGATGCTGCACGGTCAGACTTGAGTGCACGATTGCTGAGTATTGATCCTACGGCGATGACTCCTGATTACGTAGTTGCGTCAGATGCGGCGATCAAACTGGGCTGGATTGGTTTGGCGGACATCCTCGTATTCTTCGGAGTTCTGCTGGTAGGATTCGCTTATGTCTGGAAACGTGGCGATCTGGACTGGATCCGGGCTCTGACCAAGAAATCACAACAGGCGAAGGATCAGACGGCTGGAATGGCCTGACGTCTTGTCTCGTAGTTTCGCTGCTTTAGATCTTAAAATTGGATCCACTGTTCATGGATATTCAGGGCATTCACTCGATCCTGCTGGAACGATTTGGCGAGTCTGTTGTCGGCAGTCAGACGTTTAAGGCGATTGACCCGTGGATTCAGGTTTCTGCGGCTTCAATTGTGGAAGTCTGCACGTTTCTGCGTGACGACTCACGATTGCTGTTCAATCATCTGAACGATCTTTGCGGAGTCGATTACTTCGAGCCTGATGCCAAGAAGGCGGCCAAGTTTGGCCATGAGCCGCATGTCGAAGTGGTATACCACCTCAGCAGCCTGAAGCAGAGACATCAGTTGAAGTTGAAAGTCGTTGTACCTCGCTGGAAGGACAACGTGGAAGGGCAGTTGCCGGTCGTTCCATCGCTGAGTGCAGTCTTTGGAATTGCCAACTGGCACGAACGCGAAGCCTACGACCTGATGGGGATTCACTTCGAAGGCCATCCTAATCTGCGTCGGATTCTGTGTCCGGAAGACTGGATTGGTCATCCGATGCGAAAGGATTATGCCTTTCCGCTTGAGTATCATGGTGTGCGTGGTCGTTAACTGTGGATTTCCCGGGGATTATTCGAAGAGTTGGCTCGGCAGTGTTCGGCCAGGAGTTCTTTGTCCATGAGTTTGCAGATTGAAGATCCACGCATCGTTGAGTTCGACGTTCAGACCGATGAGATGCTGGTCAATATGGGACCTCAGCATCCCAGCACTCATGGTGTGTTGCGACTGTTGCTGAGAACCGACGGGGAAATTGTGCATGAATGCACGCCTCACATCGGCTATCTGCATCGCTGTGCAGAAAAGATCGGCGAAAACCTGTCGCCTCCGCAGTACATCCCGTACACGGACCGTATGGACTATCTGGCCGCGATGAACATGAATCTCGGCTTTGCGTTGGCCGTCGAGAAGCTGATCGGGATGGAAGTGCCAGAAAAGGCCGTTCATCTGCGAGTACTGATCGCGGAAATTGGCCGTATCGCAAGCCATCTCGTCGGGATGGGAACCTACGGACTGGACCTTGGAACATTCAGTCCGTTTCTCTACGCGTTTCGTGAACGCGAGATCATTCTGGATCTGTTCGAAGAAGTTTGTGGTGCTCGACTGACCTACAGTTACATCACGATCGGCGGGGCAACTCACGACCTTCCGGACGAAATTGAAATGCCGGATGGATTGGCATCTCTGATCGGCAAGCACAAGGGTGAGCGTTTGCCGTTTCTGGACGTCATCGAGATCTTCCTGCAGTGGTTGGAACTCCGAATTCGTGAGTACCACACATTGCTGACGAAGAACATGATCTTTATCAGCCGTACCGCCGGTCTTGGCATCTTGTCACCTGAAATGGCTGTCAGCTATGGCTGCACAGGGCCGGTCCTTCGCGGCAGCGGTGTTGATTTTGACCTCCGTCGCGACGGCGAAGCAATCTACACGCGAATGTACAAGGGCTACGATTTCGAAGTTCCTGTCGCACCGTTCAAAGAAGCACCTCGCGAAGTTATTGTCGGTGATAACTGGTGTCGGTTCTACGTCCGCATGATGGAAGTGGTTCAGGCGATTCGCCTGGTTCGCCAGGCGATTCCAAAGTACAAGGCGGCCACCGGTTCCTATCGCGAACCGTTCAAGATGAACACCAAACTCCCGAAGGACGAGGTGTATCTTGAAACCGAAGCACCTCGCGGCCAGATGGGCTTCTACGTCGTTGGTAACGGCGAGGGCAATCCCCTGCGTCTGCGTGCCAAGAGTAGTTGTTTCTGCAACGTATCCGTCACAGACCAGATCTGTCAGGGCGTCCCCCTTGCCGATATCCCGGCGATCGTCGGATCGCTGGATATTGTGATGGGTGAAATCGACAGGTAGTGCACTCGTGCGGAATCGGTCACTTCGGCTGCATCCCGCACGATTATACTGATTCGATGCTCAAAACGAATACGGAGACTGAACTGTGTCCGTACAGCCAGTGTTCAGCGAAGATGTCCGAACGATCGATGAGCTTGTCAATTTCGCTCTGAGTGAAGTGAGCGAAGAATTGGCATGGCAGGCCGTTTCGGTTCTTCACAGGCGAGGAACAGCCGAAGTACTTCAGTACGCGAAGCGACTTTCGACCAGCCCTTGTAATCGTGAACGCAGGCTCGGGGCGGATATTCTGGGACAGCTTGGTGTACCCGACAGAACGTTCCCAATCGAATGCGCCGCGATCCTGCGTGGGATGTTGGATACAGAGCAAGACACAGCGGTATTATCCTCTATCCTGATTGCCGTGTCGTTTCAGAACTGTGCCGATGCCATCCCGTTGGCGGTCCGGTTCTCAAGTCATTCGAGTGCGAATGTTCGACATGCTGTAGTGCTTGTGCTCGCCACAGAAGAGTGTCCCACTGCGGTGACTTGCCTTGTTCGCATGAGCCGAGATACCAACAACAACGTCAGAGACTGGGCCACTTTTGCTCTTGGAACGCTGTTTGATGCAGATACGCCGGAGATTCGCGATGCTCTTTTTGATCGAGTTGCCGATCCTCATGACGACACCCGCAGTGAAGCACTGGTCGGTTTAGCTCGTCGCAGCGATCCCAGAGTCACTGACGGGTTGAAAACGGAATTGGCGTCCGACTGAGTTGGCTCGCTGGCCGTAGAGGCAGCCGAAGCAATCGCTTCAGCGGAACTCCGTCAGCAATTATTGAATCTACAGAACTGGTGCGATGTCGATCAGGATTTGCTGGCACGGGCAATCGCGGCCTGCGGATGAGGCCTTCCTGTTTTTGATGCGATGTTACGGGCCGTTTTCGAGCTCTTCCCATCGGAGAAAACAGTGCTCCAGTTTTGCACCAACACTGGCCAGCTCCGCGGTCACTTTCGCGATCTTATCGCCGCCGCTCTGATAAAAACCGGAAGTCGCCATTTCCTTCTCAAGCTCTTTCTGGCGTTTCTCCAGAGAAGCGATCAGTTCCGGTAACTGGTCCAGTTCACGCTGCTCCTTAAAATTCAGGCGGCGTGTTTTGGCGACGGCTGAAGTCGTTGCAGAAGAGCTTACCTGTTCCGCAGGTTTAGCAACACTGCTGCCAGCGACCGGCGCATTCGCGTCGACGGCGTTCTCACGCTGCTCCTTGATCCGAATCCAGTCATCATAACCGCCATCGTATTCGCCCAGCACACCGTTACCTTCAAACACGATCGTGCTGGTAACCACGTTGTTCAGGAACGCTCGATCGTGGCTGACCAGCAGCACCGTCCCCGGGAACGCCGGCAGCATGTCTTCCAGCAGTTCCAGAGTCTCGGCATCCAGATCGTTTGTGGGTTCGTCGAGCACCAAAATGTTGGCAGGCTTCGACATCATCTTGGCCAGCAACAGACGATTGCGTTCTCCCCCGCTCAAGAACTGGACCAGCGTTTGTGCTCGTTCAGGTGAGAACAAGAAGTCCTGCAAAAAGCCCATGATGTGTCGCTTCTGACCATTGATCATCAGGAAGTCGGTCCCGTCACTGATGTTTTCACGAGCTGATCTGGTTTCGTCCAACTGATTTCGCAACTGATCGAAATAGCCCACAGCTAGATTCGTCCCGAGGCGAACCTTCCCCTGACTTGGTGTCAGTTGTCCCAAAAGAAGCCGCAGCAGCGTTGACTTGCCAGCCCCGTTCGGCCCCACAATCCCAATCTTGTCGCCGCGAAATACGGTGGTAGAAAAGTTATTGATGACCGGTTCACCGCTGAACGCATGAGTCACCTCTTCCAGACGAGCCACCAACGCACCGGATCGCTCGGCCTCCAGGATCTGCATTTTTGCAGTTCCCATTTTCTGCCGACGCTGCTGTCTCTGCTCACGCATCTCTTTCAGTACTCGAACACGACCTTCGTTGCGTGTTCGGCGAGCTTTCACGCCCTGACGAATCCAGCGTTCTTCTTCCGCCAGTTTCTTGTCGAACTGAGATTGCTCTTCAGCTTCCGCCGCGAGCAACTGGTCGCGGCGTTTGAGAAATGTCTGATAGTCGCAGGTCCAGTCGAAGACTCGACCACGATCCACTTCGACGATTCTGTTCGCCATATCCTGCAGAAACACGCGGTCGTGAGTCACGAAGATCAGCGTGCCCGGGTAGCGCTTCAGAAAGCCCTGCAGCCAGACAATGGAATCTATGTCCAGATGGTTCGTTGGTTCGTCCAGCAGCAGAATATCGGGCTCACGAATCATCGCCGCCGCCAGGAGAACTCGACGCTTCATCCCGGCCGACAGTGAAGCAAACGGCATATCAGCCGGCAGTTGCATTTCCAGCAGCAAATCCTCCAGGCGATCCGCGCCGGACCATTCATCGGCGTCGGCCAGATCCTGGCTGGCTTTTTCATAAGCCTTGTCTTCAGCTGGAGTCAGTGCGATGCCCTCATGGAGCTTGCGACCTATATTGCGGTAGTCGGCGATTGCTTTTCCCAGCTTGCCAAAGCCCTCGGCCGCGACTTCGTAGGCAGTGAGATCACCGCCCTGCGGAACCTCCTGATCGAGTCGCGCGATGACGGCTTCGGCCTGCAGGTCGACGGAACCGTCGTCGGGACGCAGCAGCCCCGAGATCAGTTTCATCAGCGTTGACTTGCCGGCGCCGTTGCGTCCGACAAGGCCAATGCGTTCCCCTCGCTCGATGTGCAGGGTGATGCCTTCGAGAAGGTTAGGTTTCGAATATGTAAACGACAGATTATTGAGGCTCAGAAGTGGCATGGGGCGGACTGTAGCCGAAGATCAGAGCCCTGCGAATCCTGTCGCCCGGGATTATCATCTCAGAAACAACCGGCCTGCTGATTCACGTCGGAATCCGGCATTTGCTAACATTCGGCCGGTTTTGTCTCACCGCATTAATCAGGAGCTGCTTTATGAATTCCGTTAAATTCTGGTGTGGACTTGGATTGGGCGTCGCTCTGACGTTTTCCCTGTCTCAGTCTTCCTTATTGACACAGTCTACAATTTTCCGATCCGCTCAGGCCGCCGATGAAAAGGCAAAGGAAACTCCGCCAGTGCTCTACGAACTCCGCACCTATATCTCGCCGGAAGGGAAGCTCGACGAGTTGAACGCCCGATTCCGTAATCACACGCTGGCCCTGTTCGAAAAACACGGCATGAAGAACATCATGTACTGGCTGCCTGTCGACAAGCCGAACACGCTGATCTACGTCATCGCTCACAAGGACAAAGCCGCCGCAGAAGCATCATGGGCTGCGTTCCGCGAAGATCCAGTCTGGAAGAAAGTTGCCGAGGAAACTCAGAAGAATGGCAAGATCGTGGAGAAAGTCGAATCCGTCTACATGACTGCGACTGATTATTCTCCAATGAAGTAATTCCTGGTGACACAACGACAAACAGGTTTCCCGTGCCATGAATTGCACGGGAAACCTGAGTTTCTGTGATACCGAGAAGTTCTGCGATTCTGGTTAGTGCGCGGCCGCCATTGAGGCATTGAACTTTATCAACCCCGCGAATATCCGGCCTCGTTTCGTGCCGTGTACAGAACAAACTACTGCACAAGTCCCTTGGTAAGCTGCAGGAACGCAGTCTCCAGGTTGACTTCTTCTTCGCGGAATAAAGTGATCCGGAAGCCCGCGTTGACCAGTTCGGTTGGCAGAGCGCTGTAATCTTCGACGGTCGGCTTCATCGTGACTTCCAGAAGCTGGTCTTTCGTAATGTTCACAGACTCAACTTCGTCCAACTGTTCGAACAGCTTTGCAGCGGCGTCCGTTCGCTCCTTGACGCGAATATTCAGCATAATGCGCTGACGAGCTTTCCTCATGACTTCGGCCACGTTGCCGTCAACAATCATGTGGCCCTTTTCGATCATGCCAACGCGAGTACACACATCGGCCAGTTCCGGCAGGATGTGGCTGCTGACGATGACCGTCTTTTTCAATTCGCCGAGACGCTTAAGCAGATTACGAATCTCGATTCGAGCACGCGGGTCAAGACCGCTGGCCGGTTCATCCAGCAACAGCACCTGAGGTTCGTGCAGCAATGTCCGTGCGAGTCCGATACGTTGCGTCTGACCGCGAGACAATTCGTTGACCATGGCATCCCGCTTGAAGGCCATGTCGACCAGTTCAAGTTTCTCTTCGCAGACTTTGCGGCGACTGGGGCCGTTGATTCGATAGGCAGCCGCGAAGAATTCGAGGTATTCGATGACGGTCATGTCGTCGTACACACCGAAGAAGTCCGGCATAAATCCCACCAGCCGACGAATCTCCTCCTGATCCGTGTAGATCGATTTGCCGCAAACGTACGCTTCACCGTGATCCGGATTCAGCAACGTCGCGATCATCCGCATCGTTGTCGTTTTGCCGGATCCGTTCGGACCGATGAATCCAAACACATCGCCTTCAGCCAGTTTCAGTGTGATATCGTTCGCAGCAATCAGATTGCCGTAACGTTTGGTCAGATTTCGTGTTTCAATCATCGGTACACCTGAGTTCCATGGAGTATGGCGGCCACAACAGACCGCGTCCTGACTCCGAGCAGATTACGGGGCTGACGGTCTTACGCCAATCCGCGGTTTTCGTTGGCAGAATGTTGGCTGCGGGCGGCGATTGCACCCAGATTTCCACGTTTCCGCAAGCAAAAGTAGCGGAATCTCCAGAGAACCACGAAATCCCGAGCCCTGTTATTCCTTGAGGTTGTTTCAAGTGGAGGTTGCCGCCCCTGCGGATTCAGTATTCCGAGGCATTTGTGGGTCTGACGGGAGTCCGTCCCGGTTTTCGGAGCTATCTCGAGTCTCCCCCGCGACATTCACGCCACACGGTGCGCTGGCGTCGGCCCGTCCCGCCTCCGCACTGCGTGAATAGCGACCAGGGGGTTCGTGGGAGACCTTAACAGAGGATAGCCTCAATCGTGGCCGCGTGAAGAATCTCCGCTGACGCAGGCCGGCATGACCGTACGAACGCTTTTCTTCGGGTCTATCATCCTTCACATGTTTCTGACAAACTTGTGACAGGCCGCTCACCACTGTTTTCCGCGAATTGCGTCCAATACGCACAGGTCGCTTGCGACCACGATTCCAGTATCCAGGACCTTCAATTTCAGGACCTACAGGGAGAGTCAGTATGAAAAAATTCATGTCATGGAACACAGTCTCGCGTTTGATTCTGGCGACGCTTTGTCTGTTGCCGAGTCTTCGAATTGCCGAGGCATCCGAAAAGATCGCTGCGAATGACGACGGTTTGAAGCTGACTCTCAATGCCCGGCCAGCGTACTCGGTACTGAAGGCCGGTGAAAAACAGACGGCGTGGATGCGAGTTGGCCTGACGGGATTTCATCTCAAGCCGGAAGGCGAACGAGCGCCGATCAATGTGGCGATCGTACTGGACCGATCCGGTTCAATGCAGGGCGAGAAGATCGAGAAGGCCCGCGAAGCCGCCATCAATGCTCTCGATCTGCTCAAACCGACCGACATCGTTTCCATCATTGCCTACGACACCGACGTCAGTGTTCTCGTCCCCGCAACAAAGCTGACCGACAAGGAACAGGTCGTCGGAGTCATCCGCGGCATCCAGGCCAACGGCAACACAGCTCTCTTTGGAGGCGTCAGCAAGGGAGCGGCCGAGGTTCGCAAGTTCCTCGATGACAAACATGTGAATCGCATCATTCTGCTGTCCGACGGTCTGGCGAACGTGGGCCCATCCTCGCCCGGAGAACTTGGGGATCTGGGAACATCGCTGAAGAAAGAGAATATCAGCGTCTCCACTTTGGGCCTTGGATCAGGATATAACGAAGACCTGATGGTGAATCTGGCTGGCAAGAGCGGCGGGAATCATCAGTTCATCGAGAACGCTTCTGAGCTCGCCAGTATCTTTCGTCGCGAATTTGACGAAGCCCTGTCGGTGGTTGCTCAGGAGATCGATCTGAAGATTGAAATTCCAGAGGGCATTCGACCGGTGCGAGTCCTGGGAAATGCGGCCGACATTAATGGCCAAAGCGTGGTGACTCGCCTTGCTCAGGTTTACAGCGATCAGCAAAAGCATGTTGTGATCGAAGTCGAAATTCCCGCCTCAATGGCGATTGAAGGAACCGACGGCAATGATGGGACAAAGCCCGTGACCCTGGCGAAAGTGGCGGTCACTTATGCCAACATGTGCAATCACAAATCAGAAACACTCGAAGGCAGCGTGGCTGTGGCCTTCAGCTCTGACGAGGAGAAAGTCAAAGCCAGCCGAGACAACTCGGTCATGGCTGATGTTGTTGCCCTGCTGGCCAATGAACGCAATAAGCTGGCAACGCAGTTCCTGGATCAAGGCGACATCGAAGCCTGCCGCAGAACACTTCAGGAGAATGCATCCTATCTCAGTGAAAATGGGGCAGAACTTAACGTCGATGCCCTTGAGATCTTTGCCGAAACCAATCGATCTCAGTTGAAACGTCTGGAAGGCATTACATCAAACGGTGCGCCAGCCGCCGTGTTGTCTCGCAAGATTCAGCGCGACAGCCAGTTGAAGGTCGAACAGCAGGCTCCGTCGGCGGTGAAGCCATAACTGATGACTGCGAATCCACGATCCGCCACCTGGGTGAATCCGGTGGCGGATTGGCCTGATATCCTGTGCGGATGATTGTTCTCTATTGGGTGACCAACGCTGCTTGTTTCCGAATCTCTGCGTTGGCATGTTCTCTTAGCTTCAGCACCATTTCATTCTTCTTCAGTTCAGCGGGCAATTTGGAATTCTCGATCGCCTGCAACGTGAGAAGGATTTTCGCATCATCTCGCAACATGCCTTCCAGCGCCAACTTGCGATTATGGTCTGACAAGTAGCCATAAGCACCGATCAGCATCTCAGCGGCTGTCATATCTCGGACATCTGCGAGGCCGCTTACAGCGCCCATTTGCAGTTCGTCGTTGATCCCCTTCTGCAGATACTTCTCCAGTTGTGGCTTTGCAATGGACCAATCTCGCAGGGCGACCATCCGAAGGGCATCGTAGCGAGTTCCCGGCGGTACTGATTCATCGTCTGCCATGGTTGACGATTCAATCAGAGCGTGATTCCATGCCGCCAGCAAAGACTGGTCACCTGCAAGGATCGTTTTAAGCACCTCATCCGGCCAGTGCCCCGCGAGCGTCAGTCCATTGATCAGTCCGCCGCCGATGACCACCGATTGCCAGTGTTCCAGTGGCTTTTCTGAGGCTGGCAAACTGGCCCGTAGCACAGCCTTGACGTTCTCGGCATCTGCCGCTTTTCCAACGGCGATGGCAACTCGCCAGATCCACGGAATTCGTCGATACTCCTCCTTGCTGCCGGACTCTTCTGGAAGTCCCACGGCCATGAGCGGGATAATCTCCGCTGCTTTTTCCAGATTGGCTGCGATCAGTTTTTCTCGATCGGCCGCCGCAACATTGTCATCGATTAATCGGGCCGCGATCTCCGCCGCTGTCACTGGTGGCTTTGATGGCTTTTCATCATCGGCAACCATACCTGTAGCGAGCGGTACGCCGCCGATCTGAACCAGATGCAATGCTCGCAGATCGGCCAAGGCCGCACGAAGATCCCCCGCCGGACGAATCACAAGTTCCGACTCACCTTCCTGAATCAATGTCTTACCAAGATACACAAGTTGATAACGACTCCAGGCACCGGTGCTGCCGACGTTCCCTTTGAGCGACGGCTGAACTCCTTCAATCAAAAATCCACTGCCTGCCGCGTTCGGATCACAGGCCCATTCGCCCCAAACAGCCAGTTCGCGAGCATTCTCGGCCTGAATCCTCCAACGCACGACATCATCTTTGCCATGCCAATAACCGATGTTCTGGAACGGCGTTTCGAAGGTAATATCGCCGCCGTAGATTTCTGCCTGAGCTGCCTGCAGAGCCACATTGCCGGACGATGGAATCGTCACAACACCAGGCCTGTTGCCTTCGATGGATTTCGGCGGCTGACGAATTGTCTGTAGCCACGCCCAGAGATTGTTGATGTCCTCTGGAGATGCATTCTGCTCAAAACCTTCCGGCATCAATGACTTGCCCGTGCTGCGAATCTGTTCAATCTCGGATCGCAATACGGTCTCGCGTTTTCCCTCGGCGGCCAGCAAAGTCAGATTCGAAGCCGCCTCTTCAGCAATCAGACCTGTCAAACTGCGGCCGTCATTCAACACTGCCACATAGGCTTGATAGCGGGGATCGATGGCCTGATTCGGATCGAGCATTGAAATCAACAACGCCTGCACGGGCTTGCCACTGTAAGCGGCGATCTCCGGTCCAACACTGTGGCCAGTTTCCTGCAGTCGATGACAGTTGGAACAGTGTTTCTGGAAAACTTGACGCCCCAGAATTGGGTCACCGTTGTCGTTAATTCCTGCTGTGTAACGATCAATCGCCGCCTGACGACCGGCCGACGTTCGTGGCTTAAAGCTCGCGGCGGCCGCAGTGCGCACATCTTCACTCGGATGATCCAGCAAGGCTTGTTGCTGAGCCAAATCCAGTTCCGCCGCCGAGACTGTTCCGGCCGCAATTGCAGACAAAAGCTTCTGAGTCCAGCTTGCTCGTGACAGCATCATCGCGATCGCTTCTTTGCGAACTCGTGGCTCATATGTCGCCCAATCAGACAGCAGGATTTCTGCGACATCTTCGCTGCCATCTTTGCTTAATGCAGCAATAACGGCGGACTGCATCGCTGGTCCACTGCGTGGATTCAAAAGCTCAATCAGAACATCGGTCTTCGGCATGTTGAACATCCGTCCCTGAGCCAGCAACTTGACGCCGGCGACGCGAACTTTCTCATCCTTCTCTTCATTCTTTGCGACGGATTCCGCCACCGCAATGGCTAGTGACCAATCGCCCACGATGACGGGGCTGTCTGGTTTCAGCGTCGATTCCGGTCGACCTCGATACGCATCGACGAAAGCCGATAACCGCCCCAGAGAGACAGCGGCGGACTCTGTTGTTACGTCAGAAACGGCGACCCGACAAAGGTATGAAAATAATGAGATCAGCGTCTCTTCATCAGCCAGAGTTGCGGCATTCATCAACAGGCGATTCCAGTTTGCTGTCCCTGCGGAGATCATTGACACTTCTCTAAGCACTGCAGATATGTTCGATGATGTGAGTGAACTCTCGATCGCGGAATCCAGATGACTTCCAGTCGTTTCACGTGCCCCAAATGCAGCGAAAGTCTTCGCGGCATCTTCGGCATTCATAAATCCAGCCGCATACGCAACCTGCACCAGCACCTGAGTATCCGGGTCGGCCGCCAATTCCTGAACCGCTGCAACAAGTTCCGGAGACTTGTTGAACATCGACTCACTGACTCGTACTGCGTCACGACGAACATGGGCATCCTGATCATGCAGTGCCAGCTTCACATTCTCAACGGTCACTGTTTTCAGATTCGCCAGGGTCGCGAGAGCTTGCAGACGCACGGCAGGATGCCTGGATTCGGCACAAAGTCTCTGCAATGCCTGTGTCGCTGCGACATCCTGATTCCATTGAATCAGCTGTTGCACCAGATCTCGCGTAGTTCCGTTCGGCGTGTCCATGGCCGCTGCGAGTTCAGCGCCACTCTTCGTGTTTGGCGGAACCATTGGTCGCGCAGCAGTCTGTTCCGGAACGACGCGATAGATTCGGCCCATCGTCGAACCAGCTCGAGTATCCAGTGTGGCCAGTGTATCCGGCGGAATCCAGATCGGATGCTCAATCACATAGCGATACATGTCGACCACCCACAACGCGCCGTCGGGGCCGGTGCGAGCCTGAACGGGGCGAAACCAGGGATCGGTCGAGGCCAGAAATTCTCGATCCAGCTCGTCGTCGTCGCGGCGAGATTTAAACGTGGCAGCTTGGGGAATCAACATCTGGCGATGAACAAGATTGTTCACAGGCTCGCAGGTAAACGCGTTCTGTGAAACGTCGGCCCCCATTAAATCATCTCGATAAATCCCCAATCCACACGCTGCCGTTGGTCGCCCCGGCGGACCTGACAACATAAACAACACCTGATTGGAAATCGAAAACAACTGCCCGGGGTTCTGTTCGGTATTGATCCCGACCACCGTCTGCGGAGCCGCCAGCCACGGATTGCGATCCAGATATTGACTGGCCAACGGATAATGCAGCAGCAACGCGCTGTTATTGCAGCCGAACCAGTCGCCCCAGTCATTCCGAACTCGCCCCTGCTGAGTCGCCCCGGCTGCTGGTTCAATGACTCCCGTATCCGGATCAAAACGAAAATCGCGCTGACCGAGAGCCAATGTCGTTCCGGTTTTCGTGCTGGTGATCTGACCACCAAACAAACCGCACGAGCCATAAACCCAGCCGTCGAGACCATACTCGAGACTGTTGACGCGGGCCTGAAAATTATGAGTCGCAAAGCCGGTCAGAAGCTTCTCAACCTTGTCCGCTTTGCCATCACCGTTGGTGTCTTCCGCATATAACACGTCCGGAGCCGCACAGATCAGTAACCCGTTACGCCAGACCGTGACGCCTGTGGGAAACGGAAT
>CANHVD010000010.1 GCA_947463775.1 Planctomycetaceae bacterium
AACACCCGCTCGAAGATTCGTCACGCGAGTTCCATACGCGTTAGCAGAAATCCACTGCGTCCGAAGCGTGCTGAGATTGCTCAGACTGGTATCGTTCGTTGTGCGGCCGGCGATCAGGATGTCATCGCCGGCGTCGCCCTTCAGAATATCCAGTCCCAGGCCACCGATCAGGATGTCCCGACCACTGCCCGCTTCCAGAATGTCGCCGCCCTCCAGGCCGACCAGAATGTTATCGCCAAGATTACCCGTCAGGCGGTTCGCCACAGCATTCCCCAACAGAGTATCGCTGCCCGTGCCGCCGACTGCGTTTTCAAAGGTACTGAGAGAATTGAGCTTCAGAGTGCGATTCAAATTCACCGTCTGAATCGAAGTCGATCCCAGATTCACGACAACGCTGGTTGTCAGAAAAGCAAAGTTCAGTGTGTCGACGCCTTCGTTCGCATTCTCCGTCACTGTATCGGCTTCGGCGGCGTTGCTTGGAACAAACATGTAAATATCGTTGTTGGCCCCGCCGAGCAGTATGTCGTTGCCTGATGACCCAAGAAGTTTGTCATCTCCGGCATTGCCAGTCAGAGTGTTATTCAGAGTGTTCCCGAACAGTGTGTCGGCACCGCTACCACCAATGATGTTCTCAAAGACAACAGCAGAATTCAGCTTCAACGTGCGATTCGTATGCACATTCTGAACCGACGTTGAGCCGAGATTCACAATGACGTTGGTCGTCAGAAAGGCGAAGCTCAGCGTATCCGTGCCCTGGTTCAGATTCTCACTCACCGTATCGGCTTCAGCGACGGTCGCAGGAACAAAAACGAAGGTATCGTTATCCGCTCCACCGAGCAAGACGTCGTTGCCACCGGCTCCAATAAGTTGGTCGTTCCCGGCACCAGCCGTCAGATTATTATCCAGGCTGTTGCCGAACAACCTATCAGCACCGCTGCCGCCGACGATGTTTTCAAGCACAGTCGCGGAATTCAGCTTCAACGTGCGATTTGTATGCACCGGCTGAATCGACGTCGACGCGAGATTCACCACCACGTCTGTCGTCAAAAAGGCGAAGTTCACTGTGTCGATGCCCTCGTTGGCATTCTCCGTCACCTGGTCGGCTTCGAGCACAGTGGTCGGGAAGAAATCATAACGGTCGTTGTTGGCTCCGCCGAGCAGCAAATCGCTGCCTCCGGCTCCAATAAGTTGGTCGTTCCCGGCACCACCAGTCAGATTATTCTCCAGACTGTTGCCGAACAATCTGTCAGAACCGCTACCGCCAACGATGTTCTCGAGCACACTCGCAGAGTTCAGCCTCAAGGTACGATTCGTATGCACCGGCTGAATCGAAGTCGACGCGAGATTCACCACCAAGTCTGTTGTCAGCGCTGCGAAGCTTAGGGTGTCGACGCCTTCGTTGGTGAGTTCCGTCACCTGATCGGCTTCGGAACTCGAGGCGGTCCCGAAGATATAGATGTCGTCCCCCTGCCCGCCGAGCAGAGTATCACTCCCACCACCGCCATTCAGCGTATCTCCACCGCCGAAGCCGAAGAGTTGATTCGCGTTCGAATTTCCGGTCAGAGTGTCGGCCGCAGAACCACCGGTGGCGTCTTCGAGTCCTGTGGCCGAGGTCAGCGTCAGGGTTCTGTTCGCGTTGACAGCCTGAGGTGTTGTCAATCCAAGATTCAGCGTGACGGCGGTGGACAACTGACTGAAGTCGACTGTGTCGCGACCGACACCAGGAGCTTCTTCAACGGTATCGGATTCAACGTTCTCGGATGGGAAGAAAACGTACAGATCGTTATCAGCACCGCCTGAAAGCATATCGTTGCCGTCACCGCCCTGGATTGTGTCCAGTCCGGCACCACCCCAGATCGCCAGCGGAATGCTCATCGTGTCATTATTGGCTCCCGACGTGAAGTTGTCGTCGCCACCGGCACCTCGCAGGCGGAACTGTGTCACGTTAGCGATCGGATAAGAGGTCTGGAGGGGGTTGGTCATACTGGCATTGTCGAAGTCGAATTCGACGTTAAGTCCATTGGTTGCGACGGTCACCGTATCCGCAGTGTTGAATCCGAACGCCATCAGAGGCCCACCGGTCTGATGATAGACTCCTGCAAACGCGACGGTATTGTCTTCATTCAGCGGATCGAGATCCGGCTCGTCGACGGAGTTGCTGCTGTCCGCAGAAAACAGCAGACGATAATCGGTATTCAGATCAGCGATGCCAGCCCCGGGCAGGAGAATGTCAACCCCGAGCACAAGATTGACCGTGTGGATTCCCACAGTGAGATCGGCCGGTGCCGGGAATAACGTGCTGATGAGAGTGTCGCCAACATCCAGCAATGCATCACTGGACTGAAAGATTTCGATATTAACCGGTGCGATATCGCCGTTTGTGATCTCGTAGGTGATGCTGATCCCGGTTCCCCCGTTGCCAGTGGCGCTGATCATGCGGAAGTCCGGGCGCTGACTGCCTAAACTGACGCCGGTTACAGTGGATGCCTCCGGAGCGACGGTCACCAGCTGCACGCCGGTCGACGGAGCCGTGGGGAAAAAGCCCGTCGGCGTGACGGCACGGACTCGGAATGAATTGGCTACCTCAGTCACCGGAATGTCGTAGTTGCCAATGGAATCGGTGATGTCAGTGCGTTCGCCGATCGTCAACGAGAGACTCCAGCTGTTCAGCGTGCCTGTGAATCCAAGAGAGTCATCAGTGACCTCGAGTTGCCATGTCCCGTTGGCAGTGTACCCGTCGAAGGCCGAAAGGAATCCTTCCGGACGAAACCGACCGGTGAAAGGAGGACTACTCGCCACAATCGCAGTCGTCGCTTCGTCATCGAAAATCGTCTGCGAAAAGTTGGAGCCGACTCCATCATTACCGGCGTCAGTCACAAGCTCCACACGCACACCATTCGGTGCGATCAGGAAGATATCAAGGTCTCGAGCTGCAAAATGCGAAATATTGAGCTGGACGTCGATATCCTGAATGTAGCCTGTCGTGCCGCTCACGCTGATCGGTGAGGTGATGGTCGTCTCAGCGGGAATTGGAAGATTTATTGTGGTATTCTGAAACTCCCGCGTCACGCCCAACTGCAGGCTCCAGGAATTCAGTGTGCCGGTGTCAAGGAAGCCATCATCCGTGATTTCCAGAGTCCAGGTACCAGCGGGATTGATCCCGTTGAGCACGGCCAGCGATCCTTCCGGACGAAATGTCCCGGTAAACGGGACTGTACCTGAAATGATCGAAGTCGCCGCGTCGTCGTCCAGCGTCGTTGATGTGAAGTTTGCGACTGCTTCTCCAACATCCGTGAACAATTCGACACGAGTCCCATTGGGAGCTATCAGAAAGACATCGAGATCCTCGTTCCATGAGTGAGTCATATCCAGTGTCACATTCACGTCTCGCACCAGCTCCAGCGCCGAGCCGCCAATGGTGATGGTGGATGTCACTATTGTCTGGTCCGGAATCGACACCGGCGTCGCGTTCGATGGATTCCGCACAAAATAGTCGGTGTCATAGACGCCATCGTTGTCGTCATCGATGAAGACTCGCGTGTCCGGAAATCCCGGGTCTCCATCCAGAATGTCATTGTCGTTCACGTCATTGAACACCGTCCCCTGAATGTTCCGAGTTCCCGTCGTCACCATGACGTCATCGACATACCAGCCTTCGAAGCCGTTACTCTGTCCATCGACCGTATCAAATTCAAAACGGACCTGAATGCTCTGAC
Organism: Planctomycetaceae bacterium; assembly: GCA_947463775.1. Lineage (GTDB taxonomy): Bacteria > Planctomycetota > Planctomycetia > Planctomycetales > Planctomycetaceae > SXXK01. The sequence goes on from CANHVD010000010.1 coordinate 3,717, forward strand.
CGCGGAAGGCACTGAGATCCAGTGAGGCAATCAGGAAGCCCTGAGAGTCAGGGTTCAGGCTGATGGACTGGTCAATGAACGGACCGCTGTTTGCGGAGATCAGTACAGAAGGCACATCGAAACCAATGTCCAGCTCCTTATGCAGAAAGTAATTGAACGAGAGAACGGCTCCCGCTGGAATACTATTGATAATGGGCGAAGTGATTCGTCCCGCCGTGTGTCCGACATCGTAGTTGCCGCTGATGGGATCTGCTTCTCCCGTGCCGAAGTACATGCTGCCGCCAAAAGTACGACCGCCCACGTTTCCTTTGGCTGTCGACAGATGCCAAAGGCCATCGACTGGAGCGCCAATGCTGTTCTCGATCGTAAACCCATCCAGACTCGGCGCACCCGCGTCGCGGAAGTCTGCATGGAAATGCGTCACAGGAGTCAGCATGGCACGCGATTCCAGTTGCGTTTCCAGTGCCAGTCTTCGATGTCTCCCTCGTCGGCCGTTTTCCTTCCGGCGGCCAAGTGCGTCATTCAAAAGTCGTCGAAGACTGTTCTTTGAGTTCATAATTCGGCTCAAATGCTTGGGACTGGAAATCGCCGGGGAGTATTGCACAGAACTAGTACGCAGTGACCAATCCAGCTCTTCCGGAAAATGGAGAGATTTTCTGGAAGGACGGTTTTTCCAGTAAAACCACGGGTGAGCGGCATTTGTGATTGCCGATTTTGGATTGCCGATTGCCGATTGAACGCAGACCTGCAATTCAAAATCGAAAATCGAAAATCCCCACGACGCCCTGCCGCTCGCCAGTTTGCAATTTTGGATTTTAAATTGCCGATTTTCGATTGAACGCAGATCTGCAATCTGCAATCTGCAATCTGCAATCTGCAATCTGCAATCTGCAATCTGCAATCTGCAATCCAAAATCCCCACGACGCCCTGCCGCTCGCCGGAAAGAAATCAATGACAGACGAACAACCGCTTCGCAGCGTTCATACCAATACTTTTCCGGCATTGCTGGAAGAGCTGAATATCTCGCTGCTGGTGACGACGTATCAAGCCGGGAAGCTGGTGGCGTTGCGAGCGGATGATGGAGTTCTCAATACTCACTTCCGCAGCTTCTCCAAACCCATGGGGTTGGCTCTGCGAGGTCCTCAACTGGCCATTGGAACTCAGCATGAAGTCTGGGAATATCATGCCAACGATGCGGTCGCTCCAAAAATGGAACCGCTCGGCAAGTGTGATCGCTGTTTTATGCCACGAGTTGGCCACGTCACGGGCGATATGCAGATTCATGAAATGGAATGGGTAGGCGATGAACTTTGGTTTGTGAACACTCTGTTTTCATGTCTGGCTGTTCGCAGCATTCAGTATAGTTTTCTCCCGAAATGGCAACCGCCGTTTATCACCTCGTTGGCTCCCGAAGATCGTTGCCATCTGAACGGGCTCGGCCTGCGCGATGGCAAGATTCGTTACGTCACCGCGCTGGGGCAAAGCGACGAAGCGGCCGGCTGGCGAAAACGAAAAAAGGACGGCGGAGTCGTGATGGATACGACCACAAACGAGATCCTCCTTGACGGTCTTGCGATGCCTCATTCGCCTCGCTGGTATGACGACAAACTATGGGTTCTGGAATCCGGAGCCGGCACGATTGGCCACGTGGACATTGCCAACCGAGCGTACACTCCGATTGCTGAAGTGCCCGGTTTTACTCGCGGCCTGGATTTCTGCGGGCCTGTTGCGTTCGTTGGATTGTCGCAGGTTCGTGAATCGGCCGTCTTCAGCGGTATCCCGATCACCGAGCGAAAACAGGAACGCACCTGCGGAGTCTGGGCGATCCACATCCAGACCGGACAGATCCTCGGCTTCGTCAAATTCGAAGACGCCGTGCAGGAAATTTTCGCCGTGCGAGTCGTCCCCGGGATCCGTTATCCGGATCTCGTTAACCACGACACAAAACTGCTGGATGGTTCGTTCATTCTTCCCGACGCCGATCTACTGCGGGTCCCGGATGCTTATCGGAATGCTTCCTCCTGAGGTCGATGGTGGCTTGATTGAAAGTCATACTAACCCGCAGCGGCAGTTTTGACGTGGCGTGTTTTCAGACCCGGAGGGTCGACAAATCCAATGCCGGTGGCGTGAGCCACCGGTATGCGAACATCAAGAATCTGAGGCCCGGAGAGGCTGACACATCCGCTCATGTGTCGGCCCTACAGGCCTTAGTCGCAGTGTTTTTTCAGTCCGGTGGCTCACGCCACCGGCAGAGGATATGCCGGGCTTCCAACCCTAACCAAAAAAGCGTTACTTTAAACAGCGGCAGAGAGGAGTTCTTACGGTCCCGGACTACGTCGCATTGGGCAGTCTGACCGGCAGATGCCAGATTGAGGCGATGTCGGTAATCTCTCTCAACGCGTCCGCGATTAACGCGGTGCGACGGAGTGCTTCATCGAGTGGTTGAGCCCAGGGGCCTCTGTTCGCGCGGTCCCATGCTTCGCGAGCAATCTCAATAGCCGGGTCATCACCATCGCCGAGAGGATCCGCGGGCAATTGATCGTAGTAACGACGAAATACCGTCGTGGCGGCGTAGAAGGATCGCATTTTGTAGCGATCTGCAAACATAGCCTGCAGTCGAAGACAGGCATGTTCACGAACCTTCTTGTCGGGATTGAAACTCTCCAATCCCCAGTCCGGCTTGAGCAGACTTTGCTCACCTTCGCAAAGTGAGTGACACGATTCGTGCAGGATCATCTGAGCCAGGCAGTCGTCCGGATCCAGCGTATCCGGGGTGCCGATGGTAAGCACACCCTGGCCGTCCCACGACGCATTTACTTCCGCACTGCGTTCAATTCGCATGCCCATCTGAGCAGCCGCATGCAGCCAGATCAGGTCGACAGGATCGGCGTACTTTCGACTAATATTGCGCACAGAGTTCTACTTCGTGCGCTGCGAAACCTTGGTTTCGGATGAAGACAGCTTTGCGGCGATCTGCTTAAGAGCATCCAACTGCTGTGTTCGGAATTCGCTGGCCACTTTCAATTGTCGACGAAGTTCATCAACAGCAAATTGAACAGCGTTTCGTTCTTCTTCCACATCAACCAGCGTCTGGACCAAACCAAGCTTGTACTCAGGATGATCAGGGATTTCTGCCGCAGCGGAATCTCCCAGCAACTCGTTTTTGCGAGCCTGCAGCGCTTCTTCTGCTGCAGTGGTGAGACGTTTCTGTTCCTCTGTACGGAGCCCGGTCTGCGTGATCTGCGAGAACGTCAGTTGAATCGTCTGGTGCAGGTGTTCGACCGCTGATCGCTCTCCAGCCGGAGCTTGTGAACGCATTCGCACGGCACCAGCAAAGTTCCATGTCTGCTGCTCTTCAGGTGAAGCGGCCCACGTGGGAATCAGTACGCAAGTGGTTTCATTGAGTCCATTTGGGCTGATATCGGCGGCGAATTCACCAATGTAACGTGAGCCACCCTGACCATTATCTGTGAAGACATGAACAACGGGAGCCAATTCGCGAGCCTGGCCGCTGGCGTCAGTGACCTGGCGCCTAACCAAGCCGTTGGATGTCCCCAGCCCATTGACCGCAAGACGTCCCTGTACCACCTGAACCGAGCCAGCATTTCCGCCAGCCGGGAAGTTCCATTCGTAGCCCCAACCAACTTTGACGGACTGGAGCTTCTGCTGAGAATCTCCCAGCTCTACTTTTGCTTTTGCCAGGCCGGTCGTGGCCGTTTCGGTATCGGCAATGGCCTTACGCAGCTGATCTTCGACTTCGCCCCGACGCAGGCCAAGCTTAGCAGCAATGTACGATTCCGCGCCCAGTCCGAGGAGAACCAGAATCAGACAAACCAGCCCCAACCTGCTCATTGAAGACGCTCCGAGAACACTCACCTGAATCCGGTGGAGACCGCGCGGAGAATCCCCCGGCGAATCTGCTGAAATCTCATTTCTAAACTTCGGCCGAATTTCGACTCGACTTGGTACACGTCGCCCCGACGAATCAGGACCGTCCAGAATCCCCTCGATCATCCTGCCAGAATACGAACAGCTTACCTGACAAGTACACCCGTCGCATCTCTCCATTCCTGAGCAGATATGCTAAAAGTGGAAATCTGGCACCGTCAAGCAGAATCACGACCCTTACGACCGTTAAAGTCAGAACATCGCGGTCGATTCTCGATCGCAGGGCAGCCGGGTATACTCTGCCACGAAATTGTTCCCTGAAATCACTCGTTCGGACGGATCGACGAAAATGGCTGACGCCCCTGCTGCCCCGACTCCGGCAGCTCCTGTCTCAACTCGCCCTTTTGCCCATCTGCATTGTCATACTCACTACAGCCTTCTGGACGGCGTGAACCGCATTCCGGAGCTGGTGAAGCATGTCAAAGCATCGGGCATGGACTCGATCGCCATTACGGACCATGGAAATCTCTACGGCGCGATTGAATTCTACAACGGGTGCAAAAAGGGCGGCGTCAAACCCATCCTCGGCTACGAAGCGTATGTCGCTCCCGGCCGACGGTCTGATCGGACCTCCAGCCGTCAGAAAGAAGCGTCCTCCCATCTGACATTGCTGGCGATGAATCGCAAGGGCTTCGATAACCTGATTCGGCTATCGTCAACGGCTTATCTGGAAGGTTTCTATTACAAGCCGCGTATCGATCGTGAGATCCTGGAAGAGTGCAACGAGGGAATCATCTGTCTCTCCGGCTGCGCGTCTTCGGAACTGTCGCGCTTGCTACTGGCCGATGATCAGGATGAAGCGAAGAAGCTGGTCGAATGGTACTCACGCGTCTTCGGCGATCGCTTTTACATGGAGATCCAGAACGCAGGCTTTCAGATTCAGAAGGACTGCATGGAACTGACGGTGGATCTGGCGAATCGCGTGGGACTGCCGCTCGTCGCCACGAATGATGCTCACTACCTGCGCAAGGAAGACGCCAAGGTTCAGGACGTCATGTTATGCGTGAATACGCGAACAACTCGCGATGACGAAAAACGTATGAAGATGGAGCACGACGGGCTCTACGTTTGTACTCCGGACGAAATGTATGCGTGTTTCCCAGGACTTGATCATGCTGTGGCAAGGTCGCAGGAAATCGCGAACCGAGTCAACATCGAACTGGGTGATCGCAAGCTGTATCCGGTGTTTCGCCCCCCGAATCAGCAGACCGACATCGATTACCTGCGAGATCTCTGTAAGCAGCGCATGCATGAACGCTATGGCGAAGAGCTGACTGAACGGCACTGGAAGCGTCTGGAATATGAACTGAGCGTTATCGAATCCAAGGGTTACGCGAGCTACTTCCTGATCGTATGGGACTTCGTGGAGTTTGCTCGCCGCAATGGCATTCCCTGTGGAGCGAGAGGTTCGGCGTGCGGAGCGATCGTGGCCTATCTGCTGCGACTGGGTGATGTTTGTCCGCTGAAATATGACCTGCTGTTCGAACGCTTTCTGGACCCCAGCCGAACAGAACCGCCCGATATCGATATCGACTTCTGCCGCGATCGCCGGCAGATGGTTATTGACTACACAAAGCAAAAATACGGTGCTCGTAACGTTGCTCAGATTGGTACGTATGGAACTCTGAAAGCCAAAAATGCGATCCGCGACGTCGGCCGAGCTCTGAACGTGCCGTTGGCGCGAGTTAACGAGTTGGCAAAATTCGTCCCGGATACGCTCAACATCAAACTCAAGGACGCGCTGGCAGAAAGTGCGGACTTGAAAGCGGCGTATGATATCGATCCGCTGGCGAAAGAACTGCTCGACTATGCGATGGCCGTTGAGGGCTTGGCTCGCAGTGCGGGAACTCACGCGGCCGGCGTGGTGATTGCGGACGTGCCGCTGGATACCGTGCTGCCTCTGCAGACGATCACCGGTAAAGACGACATCATTACTCAGTGGGACGGACCGACAGTTGAAAAAGTCGGCCTGCTGAAGATGGACTTTCTGGGCCTGCGAAACCTGACGATTCTGGACAAGGCCGTTCAGAACGTAAAACGCTCGAACCCAAGCTTCGACCTTGAAGAGGTTAAGAATAATCTTACCGACGCCAAGACCTTCGCGCTGCTGCAGCGAGGTGAGACGAAGGGCGTGTTTCAGCTCGAGTCCGGCGGGATGCGCGATCTGCTGACCAAGATGAGGCCGGACTGCTTCGCGGACATTATCGCGACGTCTGCTCTCTATCGCCCGGGTCCGCTGGAAGGCGGGATGGTGATGGAATACGTCGACGTGAAGAACGGGCGCAAGCCGCCGCGCAAAGTTCATCCGGTGGTGGATGAGGTACTGGCTGAGACCTACGGTGTGATGGTCTACCAGGAACAGGTCATGCGCATTCTGAATCGAGTGGGCAACATTGAGCTGTCCAAGTCGTATAAATGCATTAAAGCGATCAGCAAAAAGCTGGCCGATGTGATGAACAGCTTCCATGCGGAATACGTGGCTGGAGCAGTTTCCAATGGGATCGCGGAAAACATCGCCGAGGAACTCTGGAATCTGATCGTCGCGTTCGCGGGTTACGGTTTTAACAAATCGCACTCGACGGCTTACGGATTGATCGCCTACGAAACGGCCTTTCTGAAGGCTCATTATCCCGTTGAGTTCATGGCGGCTCTGTTGAGCTGTGAAATGGAGAGCACCGAACGAATCAGTGAACACGTCGATGATGCTCGCCGAATGAAGATTGAGATCCTCGGGCCGGATATTAATCGCTCTGAGGTCGACTTTGGATTTATCGACGGTCGCATCACCTTCGGGCTAGCCGCGTTGAAAGGCGTCGGAGAAAATGTCGTGCATGCCGTCGTGGCAGAACGAAGGCTGAATGGTCCGTATAAAGATATCTTCAATCTGACGGAACGAGTTGACCCGAAGGTGCTGACGAAGGGAACTCTGGAAACACTGATTAAGGCTGGCGTGTTCGACAGTATGCCGGGGACACGTCCGCAGCAAACGGCAGTCGTTGAACGAGCTGTCCAGTCGGCGTTGTCGCGTCAGAAGGATAAAGCTCGCGGGCAGAAGAGTCTGTTCGGCGGCGATGACGACGAGGAGAATGATGCATCAGGTACGGCAGTTTCGATGTCGTTTCCGGATGTGCCGGACTGGACGCATTCGCAGAAGCTTGCCTGGGAAAAGGAAACGATTGGCTTCTATCTGACCTCGCATCCGCTGACGCAGCACGCGAGACGCATTGAACGCTATGCCGCTAATCGCAATGCGGAACTGGCAGAGATGGAAGACGGTGCGCAGGTTGTTGTTGGTGGGATGATTTCTGCAATCAAGCTGGCCAATGCGAAAAAGCCAAGCCGCAATGGCAATACAAAGTACGCCAACTTCGACTTGGAAGACCCGTCCGGGATTATGCGGTGCATCGCATGGCCGGAAGATTATGCTCGTTATGAAGAACTGATCAAAGCCGAAAGCGTCATCATTGTGGCTGGCAAAGTGGATCGCCGGGGACGTGAACCGAACCTTGTGGTCAACCGCATTTATACGCTCGATCAGGCCGACAAAGAATTTACTTCGCAGGTCGCGATCAAGTTTGAAAAGGGGCTACATTCGCATGAAGACGTGCAGCGAGTTCGCAATGTGATTTCGCGTTTCCCCGGATCGACCGATGTGATTCTGCTGGTAGATTCGTGGGCCGATCAGATCCGAAATCTTTATGCCAATGGCACGGCCGGTGGCAATGGGGCAAGAAACGACGCTGGCATTGGTCAGGACGATGGCTCGGCATCGAGCGACGAAAAGTCTGAGAATGATTCCGGAGCCGGTTCACGGCTGCGATATATTCTGACCACCAGCAACGAATGCAAAGTCAACATCGGTCCGGAACTCTTGACGGCGCTGGCGGAGATTGTTGGTGAAGATAATTACGATTTGAAAGCGACAAAGTCCCGAAAGCCATCCGGGCAAAGTATGGGACGATAAAAGAAAGACCGGCTTTGCCGGTGCTTTCAGGATATTGCGGCTTCAGTTGTTCAAGTTGACCCACGTGGCGTAATCTCAGGGCTCAGCCTCAATGGCGTGGACTTAAGCTCGACTTGCCACAATGGGGCTTGTCCTGAGGTGAGAAAACTTTGGTACTGCAACGAGATTTAGTGGGACAACTGTCGTTCTAATTTCGCCTCGTAGAGGTGGCAGCAGTTAGCCCCAGGTTTTAGCCTGGGGGAAGACGTTTGAAAATGAACATTTAGCCGTGAAACGGCTACAGAAATGTGTTGATATCGTTAAAAAACATCGCTGTCGCCGTTTCACGGCTGATGGATCGTGTTTTCGCATCCCACCCCTGGCTGAAGCCTGGGGCTAAATGCTGCCGCAGCTACGCTGCGAAACACAACCCGAAACGGAGCGCCTTGGCGCGATTCTTCTCAAATCGTAGCTGCCAGTTGTGTCCTCCCACGAGACAAGCTCGACGGAAGAACGCTGGACATCAATGAATTGCTTAAATCCACGCCATTCGGGCTCAGCTTCATCGCACACAGATCATCATCACCTTTGATGGACTCCATTTTCATGCCAGGATCAGACAACAATACGACTCTGGGCGAACTGCTGTCGTCCCTGGCTCAGGATCAGTCAGAATGGTCGCAGGCCACGTTCGGTACGGATCAGGAACGCGGTCCATTGGGAGCGCTGCGACATCTCGAGAAGGAAGCCGTGGAAACTCAGGCGGCTCCGAACGATATCGAGGAATATGCGGACTGCTTTCTGCTGATTCTGGACGCCGCCCGACGTGCGGGGATTTCCCCGTTACAGTTGATCGAGGCGGCTCAGCGCAAGATGGTCATCAATCGCCAGCGAACATGGCCGCGTCCCATCGATGATCAGCCCGTGGAGCATGTGCGATAAGAACTCTGAGACTACTTCTTTGCATGAATTCTTTGCATGAAGATCGTCTCCTCATGAGGCTGTTGAAAACGTGATCCGGAACACGCTGGCGGCTCAGGATTCGGCAGAGCGTTGAACCGCCTGTCGCGCGTGTTCGATGGTTTTCCATGTTTTCAGATGAACTCCCGCCAGCATCGCGGCACCGGTCGCTGCTTCTTCGGAATGGCGAGCAACCTGGACAGGAACCCCGAAATGTTTTCGCACGGCATCGACCAGTAACGGGTTGTGTTTAACCGCGTTGCCCGCCATGGCGACTCGTTGCAGAGGACTTGCGGAACTCTGCGGCGATGTTGACCAGACGTCTGACATCGATTGAGCGATCCCGGTGAGCACACTCGCCAGCAGATGAGCGGGGCTCAGATTGTCGACGTTGATTCCTTTGATCACACCGCGACGATCGGGCTCGTAGCGAGTTCCCCGGAAGAACGGTTCGCAAATGAGTTCCGGAGAAGGTGTCTCCTGAGCCACCAATTGCTGCAGTCGGTCCCAGATCGCTTCTTCGCTGACGATGCTTCCGAAATCTGAAAGCCAGCGGCGAATGGTGCGATTGACCCACGCGATCGCATCGCCACCACACAGGCCGGCGCCGACAATCATAAACTGCGGTGTGGCCTTGCCGGTCACGGGATCCGGATTGCCAGGCAGGATGCGAGTATCGAGCGGCAGTTGCCGACTGAACTGCGGTATTCGCCACACGATCTGTCCGCCCGTTCCAATGTTGATCAGCACTGAACCGTCCTGATCCGGTAAAGCGCTTAGCACGGACGCCTGATTGTCACCGATTGCGTTGATCACAGGCAGTGCCGCTGGCAAACCAAGTTCAGCCGCGACCGTAGAATTTAATGTGCCAACGATGGCTCCGCTGTCGGCCACTTGTGGCAACCATTCGCGAGGAATCTCGGCGGCCTGCAATAACGCGTCGCTCCAGTCGTCGGCGACAAGATCAAACAGGCCGGATGATGCGGCATGTGATCTCTCTGTCACCGGCGGGCTCCCGGTCAGGCAGCTTCCAATCCAGTCGGCGACGAAAGAGACCGATCCGATGTTGTTCGGCAATTGCTTCAGTCGGCGCATCGCGAAGAGCGTGGTGCCAAGATATCCGGGAGACAAGCGGCAGCCGGTATTCAGCATCGCCTGATCGGTCGCACGCTGTTGCAGTTCCGTCAGCAAGGATTTCTGTGCACCTTCGGAGACGGATCGGCGATCCTGCCATGTGATGACATTGCCTGTCACTTGGCCGTTGCCGTCAAGAATGACTGTGCTGTGCATTTGCCCGGTCAATGCAATCGTCTGGAACTCATAACCCTGGCAGAGTTCGCTCAGATTTTTCAACGCCGCAAACGCCGTCGCACGGATGCGTTCTGGATTCTGTTCCGCGTAATCACTCGGCAGTCCTTCGATTGCTGCGTGATGAGTTTGAGTCACCGCGTGGATAACTCGACCGGCTTCATTCAGAGCAACCGCCGAAATGCTGGTGGTGCCCATATCCAGTCCCAGAATCAGTTTACTCATGAGTGGCGATTTCCTGTGGGGGCTGTGCTCTTAAAGCGTAACGGCGCGAACCGCACGGTGAGTGGTATGTGAGCGTTGATGGCTCGATCGCGATTGATGAGCCTTGAAACTCGGCATCAAGCGAGGACGCTGACGCCTGCGGCTTGCCGTTAAACGAAAGCCAGACCTGGTGCTCTGTCAGGCCCGGAAACGTACGTTGGACATTCTTGTCCGACATGCTTGCGACGGGCAAGAACGCCCATCCTACTCAACAATGAAGATTTGACGAAGCACTAAAACTCCAGCGCATCCAGATCGGCAATCAGCTGATCCATTTCTTCGCGGACCTTCTGCTTAATGCCGACCGACATGCCGACGGCTTCGCGACCATCCAGAATCAGTTCGCGGTCGCGTTCTTTGATGGCCATTTCAACGGCCGATTCGCCGCTGTCGCCACCGAACAGTTTTGTCAGGTCAATTTTGAGACCACTGACTTCGCCTTCTGCACCCGCAATCGCCGGTTGTTTGTGCTGTGGAAAGATGATGGCATTTTCCGGGCAAACTCGACTACAAGCCGGACAGCCTTTTTTACAGTTGTCCTGTTGTTCAACCAGAATGCGATCGAGAGCGTCGACACCGTAAACGCCGAACAGGCAGAAGTCGATACACTCCATGCAATTTGTGCAGCGACTGTAATCAATCACCGGATACCAGCGGCGGCCTGTGTCTTCCGGGAGCGTCGCCTTATCGACGTGTGTCGCTGAGCCACTATCAAACGCTCTGCGCGCTTCCAGAAGACGCTCGGGCTGCAGGTAACGTTGAAGCTGTTCCGGTTGAGGAGACCCGCCAATCCAGCTCATGAGATCGACGGTCTGCACTGAGTTCTCTTCGGAGATGCGACGAATCTCGCGGACAAACGCGTCAGCACTCTCGGAAGCTCGCATATCAATGCAGTAGACGCGGCGATTGGGCACGTTGACACTGCCGATGCCGTTGTACTGGCGAGTGTCCTCTTCTTCGTCGTCGTCCGATTCTTCATCAGCCGACTTCAGCAAAGTCATCCCGTCTTTGCCGCGAATGTTTGCTCGATCCAGAGTCCACCGGATCGCTCGTTCATACAGCCAGCCAAGAACCACTACGTTGCCCGGGACTGAACGCAGAAAGAGCATGCCGGAGTGATCCTGCGACATGTCGTAAAGATGAGGAACCAGCGAAACATCAATACCAGGTTCTGCGATGAGAGCTGTCGCGATATCCTCTTCAAGTTGACGCTTGATCGGATTGCGTCCCTGAGCCTGGCTGATAACGACGGTAACTTTGCTGCCTGCCATTTGATCCCTGCACTATAACGGCCTTTATGACTCGTTAACCTGCCCTTTGATTGTCTTCTGCGCATCATCCCAGGCGGAATTCAAAAACTCAATGTACCCGGCCGCAGAAAGCGGAGTCTGGTTCGTTTCGAACTCATACAGCCATCCGTTCCCGTAATTGTCTGCGTTTATCCCGGAAGGATCGCTCAAAAGCCGCGGATTAAAGGCCACAACCTTGCCGGCGAAAGGAGGAAACATCGACGACACGGCCTTTGCGCTTTCGATTTCGCCGATCTCCTGTTTGTCGCGAACGATGGTTTCGGGGTCAATTGACCATTCGAGGAAATAAATATCCTGGAGCAGCCGAAGCGAATAAGCCGTAAAGCCGACTTGAAAACGTCCGGGCGCGATTTCCTTCAGCCACAGATGCCGCGGCGAGTAAAAGCGATCCTGAGGAATCGGAGCCTTGAACTGGCCCATCATAAAATGCAGTGGTTCAGTCATGCCTTGTCCTGAGATTCGCTGTTTGAACGAGCAGGCGGGATTGTCAATTGCACGTTTTTCGGTGAGCCCGACTCCTCTTCGTATCGAGCGTCATACTCGTCCATCAGCATCGAAGGGCAGACTTCATGCTTGTCGCACTGTTTGCAGACGATGCGGATCAGATCGGGTCCGGCAATTTTGAGCTGATGAGTTTCACATAGCTCAAATAGTTCTTTCAGGTGATCGCAGACCATATCAAAATTCTCCGGCAGGAAGTTCGTAATTGGTATAGTGACTAACCGATACTCCGCACAAACTTCCCTTGAATAGACAGGATTGTGCCCGTGTTATTGGGAAGAGTATCACATTTGCACGAAGTTATCCCGCAGAAAGCTGAACATGGAAATTCATCGTCGAGGTCCGGAACGTCGCCCCTATCCAGCTCCTCGAAAAAACGTGCTGATGCTGAGTTGCATGGACTTGCGGTTGATTGACGACCTTGGCCAATTTATGGAGGGCGATAATCTTATCAATCGCTACGATCAGCTTGTTTTTGCGGGAGCCGCCCTGGGGGTCATGCAGCCGACTCATGTCGCGTGGCGAGAGGTGTTTTTTCAGCATCTGGATATCGCGGTCCAGCTTCACGATATTCATGATGTTTATATCATGGAACACCGGAATTGCGGGGCTTATGCGCATTTTCTGGGACCGCAATTTGAGTTTTCGGATACGCAGGAAGGGCAGAACGCCGAGGAGGAAGCTCATCGGAAATATGCCGGATTGCTCCGCGACGAGATTATCGAACACTGCGAACTTCGCAAAGCTCAGGGCGGAAAGCCGGAGCTTTGGGATCTGAACGTGCGTTGCTTTCTGGTCGACCTGCGTGGTTCGGTCAGAATGCTTATTACTGATGGGGAAAACTACGATTTCTGAGCCAGGCGAATTCCTGACAACGTTTCGGGAATCGCTTGTTGATGGCCGGCAGCATGTTATCCTCGGTTTCTGACCGAGAGATCCCTTTTTCGAAACGTCCACACCTCCTGACCGAGTTTTCTCGATGACTTTCCCACAAATCTGTCCACCTCAGCGAGTTCTCATGGGGCCCGGCCCCAGCGATATTCACCCGAGCGTTCTGGCTGCGATGGCCGCGCCAACCGTGGGACATCTTGATCCGTATTTCCTGAAGATCATGGACGAAGTGCAGTCCATGCTGCGGGAGGTTTTCCAGACGACCAATCACATGACCATGGCGATCAGCGGCACAGGCAGTGCCGGGATGGAAACCTGCGTCGTGAATCTGATCGAACCCGGCGACCGTATGGTTGTTGGTGTGAACGGGGTATTTGGCGGTCGGATGGCGGAAGTCGCGGAACGCGTGGGTGCGGAAGTGACAAAGATTGAGCGGCCTTTCGGAGAAGTCTTTTCTCCAGAAGAATTCGCCGCCGCGATCAAAAAGTCACAGCCCAAAGTCGTTGGAGTCGTGCATGCGGAAACCAGCACCGGAGCCAAGCAGCCTCTGGAGGAGATCGCCAAAATCGTTCATGACGCCGGCGCATTGCTGCTGGTCGATTGTGTGACTTCGTTGGCGGGAATTCCGGTCGAGATTGATCGTCTGCAGATCGATGCGGCCTATAGTGGTTCACAGAAGTGTCTCGGGTGTCCTCCGGGATTGTCACCGGTGACCTTCGGGCCTAAGGCTCTTGAAGCGATGGACAATCGCAAAAAGAAAGTGTCCAGCTGGTACCTGGACATTGGTCTGCTGAGAAATTACTGGGGTAATAACCGAGCGTATCATCATACCGCTCCGATCAACATGAATTACGCCTTGCATCAGGCATTGCGATTGGTCTTGGCAGAAGGTTTGGAAGCTCGTTACGCACGTCATCATTTGCATCACTTGGCGTTGAAGGCTGGCCTGAATGCAATGGGAATTCAGTATTCCGTAGCGGCCGACGTGTCTCTTCCGATGCTGAACTCGGTGCTGATTCCGGACGGCGTTGATGATGCGGCGGTGCGAGGGCAGTTGCTGAATGAATTCGGGATCGAAATCGGCGGCGGGCTTGGTCCGATGAAGGGCAAAACCTGGCGTATCGGCTTGATGGGTGAAGCGGCGAAGAAGTCGAATGTGTTGGTCTTCCTTGCGGCGTTGGAACAGTGTCTGAATAAGCAAGGTGTGAAGCCGTCTCCGGGTGCTGGTGTTGCCGCGGCGAATGGGGTTTATCTGGCTTAAGTGGATGGATGTCGGTCTGAAGAATTAAGCCCGTCGGCGGAGCGACGGGTGTACGGTACTCCCGTCGCTCCGCCGACGGGCTTGGCCTGCCATGGCTTCCGAGCACATCGAATGAAAGTCGCGTTGTTCATCCCGTGTTACATCGACCAGTTCTATCCTAATGTTGGGATGGCAACGGTGGCGGTGCTGGAGCATTTCGGCGTCCAGGTGGAATTCCCCGAAGCGCAGACGTGTTGCGGGCAGCCGATGGCGAACAGCGGCTGTATGGATGAAGCTCGCCCGCTGGCCGAAAAATTCGTCAACACGTTTGATGGTTACGAATACGTCGTCGCACCGTCCGGCAGTTGCGTTTCGATGGTTCGCAATCACTATGACCATCTGTGTGATCATCACGATGAACGCTCAGCTACGGTGCGCCGCAGAACTCTGGAGCTAAGCGAGTTCCTGACGACGGTACTGAAGGTCTCCAATGTTCCCGGCCGGTTTCCGCATCAGGTTGGGCTGCATCAAAGTTGCCATGGGCTGCGTGAGCTTCGGCTGGGTCCGTCTTCTGAAGTTATGAAGCCTCGCGACAGCATGATGGAATCGCTGCTGACGGGGCTCGAGGGGATTCGGTTCTCAAAGTTGTCTCGTCGTGACGAATGCTGCGGATTCGGTGGAACATTTGCTGTCGCCGAAGAAGCGATCTCGTGCATGATGGGTGACGATCGCGTGAACGACCATGTCAGTTCCGGGACGGAAGTTCTGACGGCGGGCGACATGTCCTGCCTGATGCACCTGGAAGGCATCATTCGCCGGCGTAAGATCCCAATGCGAGTCATGCACTTCGCCGAGATCATGGCGGAGGCGATTGGCGTTACAAAAGTTGCGACCTGAAGAATGAATTCCCGTCGGCGGAGCGACGGGTGTACCGTACCCCCGTCGCTCCGTCGACGGGATGCTGCTTCCTGACACGATCTTATTACTCACCGTTTCTGAACAACCACCATGGCACATCCCGCTTTAGCTCAGGCATTCGTCGACAACCGCGAACGTGCGCAGTGGCACGATAAGGCGCTGTGGTTTGTGCGTGAGAAACGCGACCGCATGGCGTCCAGCGTTCCTGAATGGGAACTGCTTCGTGAAACAGCCTCAAACATCAAACGTCATACTCAGTCGCGTATGGCCGAGTATCTTGAACAGTTCGAAGCCAATGCGACGAAGAATGGGATCGTGGTGCACTGGGCCGCGGATGCACATGAACATAACGAGATTGTGCTCAGTATTCTGAAGCGTCACAGCGTTAAGCGACTGGTCAAAAGCAAGTCGATGCTGACCGAAGAGTGTCATCTCAATCCGTTTCTGGAAGAGCACGGCATTGATGTCGTCGACACGGACCTTGGCGAACGCATCGTGCAGCTTCGCAAGGAAACTCCCAGCCATATCGTGTTGCCCGCGATTCACATTCGCAAAGAAGAAGTCGGCGAATGTTTTCATGAGCATCTGGGAACAGAAAAGGGCGCCTCGGATCCAAATTATCTCACTGAAGCAGCTCGAAATCACCTGCGGGAGCGCTTCTGCCGTGCGGATGCAGGATTGACCGGCGTCAACTTCGCGATTGCAGAAACTGGCGGCATCGTGATCTGCACAAACGAGGGCAACGCAGACCTTGGAGTTGGTCTGCCGAAGATTCATATTGCCTGTATGGGAATGGAAAAACTGCTTCCTCGAGCGAAAGACTTGAGCGTTTTTCTGAGGCTTCTGGCTCGCTCGGCCACCGGTCAGCCGGTGACCACCTACTCGTCGCATTTTCATGGTCCGCAGCCCGGCTGTGAGATGCATGTTGTGATCGTCGACAACGGTCGTAGCGAGATCTTGAAATCTCCTGAGTTTCGTCGCAGCCTCGACTGTATTCGCTGCGGAGCCTGCATGAATACTTGTCCGGTCTATCGTCGCAGCGGAGGCCATAGTTACGAAGCCACAGTGCCAGGTCCAATCGGGTCCATTCTGACACCGCTCCAGACTCCTGAGAAACACAACTCACTGCCGTTTGCGTGTACACTTTGCGGATCGTGCACAGACGTTTGCCCGGTAAAAATCGATCTCCATCAGCAGTTGTTTACGTTGCGTGAACTGCTTGACAACAAACGCCTGATCGGAACCTCCAAGAAGCTGTCCATGAAAGTTGTCTCGGGAGTCATGTCGCGGACATGGCTCTTCAATCTGCTCGGCGGGATTGCTCGAACCTCGCTGCGTTTCATGCCGCGATTCCTGATTTACAATCCGCTGAATGCGTGGGGCAAGCAACGCGACCTGCCGGATGCTCCGAAGCAATCATTCCGGCAACAGTACGCCGAACGTCAGAAACAGAAGGGCGGTGGAAAGTCATGATTGCAAAAGCCCCCAAATCTTCACGCGAAACAATCCTCGGCAAAATCCGCGCGGCGTTGCCGCAGTCTGCCCCATTGCCGGAGTTGGACGCCACCGGGCCGTGGCAGACATTTGAGGATCGAGAAGCTCGCTTTTCAGAGGTCCTGAAGTTCGTTGGCGGTCAGACGGTGCATGTGAAAACGGTCGCCGAAGCCGATGCTCATTTGCGAACTCTGGAGCCGTGGGCCAGGGGCAAAGTTCGTTGCACGATGGTTCCGGGACTTGGTGACACGACGTTCGATCTGAAAGCGATTAACGATCCCCATCAATTGGAGAACGTCGATTACGCAGTTCTGCGAGGTCACTTCTGCGTGGCGGAGAACGGGGCGATCTGGGTGACGGACGATACGGTCCATCATCGAGTGCTCTACTTTATCCCACAGCACATTTCTCTGGTCGTTCCGGCGTCGCAGATCGTCAACAACATGCACGAAGCGTACGCTCGCATCAAGATTGGTGAGCATCGTTTCGCAGGGTTCATCTCAGGCCCATCCAAGACCGCTGATATCGAGCAATCTCTGGTGATCGGAGCCCACGGCGCGAGATCGCTGACGGTCTACCTGGTTGACGAGCTTTGAAGCTCAAGTCCGGAATCAATGCAACCAGGACCGTGCGATAAGTGGATACTGAGCCCTTAGGAACTGGTTCGAAACAACTTCCGTCTGTGGTGTGCCTGCGTCCGCTAGCGCGAACTTGTCACACCCTACAAATTGCTCTGTTCTTTCGTAGGGTGTGACAAGTGAGCCTTAGCGAACACAGGCACACCGATTGAGTCGCTAGTTGATGCAAGCCGGAAGTTATTCCGGGACCGGCCCTTAATTCGGATCAACCCCGGTCAGTGAGGCTTACAGAAGATGATGCCTCACTTCTGCCTGAGCTGAATTTCCGCATACTCCACCTTACTAAGAGTCCTTCGGGCAAGGCATGTTGCTGAAGGTGCTTCAGCCAAGGGACCTTTACTAACTGGACAGCGCAATATTGGGCCAGATGCTCAGGCTTCGAGTGACGCTCTGACTGCAGCCTTATCCGTGAAATCAGTGCTATCTGTGGTCAAAAACAGAATCGCATTTTCACCACAGATGAATCACGCAGCTCACAAACCCGGTTGTTCAGTGAAGCAGAAAGATCGATGTTTTCGAGTTCCTGCCCCATCCGGGACAGACAAGCTCAATCACTAACCTGGCGCTTTCAAGTTCAGAACCGCAACATCCCACCGGATTTCATTATTCTGGCGGAGAATCAGTTCCAGAACTTTTCGCCGTGCCAGTTGATCGGAGGATGAGTTTCCACCTCAACGTCACCAGACACGCGAGTCTGACAGGCCAGTCGAACTTCCTTCTCTGGGTTGCTAAAGATCTTCAGCCCAAGCAGAGGATTCAACCATTTCCAAAGCATCTCCAGAACGCCCTTCTTCGAGACGTTCTCTTTGCCCTTGGTGATGATCACGTTGCAACTGCAGCATGTTCCCATGCCCATGCAGTTCACAATCTTGTGCGGCCCTGAATAAAGCTGAACACCATTCTTACGGGCGACCGTCCGGAGGTCATCTCCCTGGTTTGCGTCAACCGTGACTTTCTCGTTGACAAACTTAACCTTTGGCATTGCAGCGGGCTCTCATGCTTCAGCGACACAGGACGTTGGCTAGACAGGCAGAAGATCGTAGTTCGGACGGGAAACTATTTCCAGAGGCGGCTCGACCATCCCGACACTGAGAACACTGCGGTGGGAGTGATCACGATGGAAATTCCCTGTAATTTAGCAGTCAACGAGACAGTTCTTCGATTTACATCACTTCAGAACCTGCGGCTGTCCTGCAAACTGCACCGTCGACATCACTCGGTGTAATGTGGTCGAATTGCGGACCGGGGCGAATACGTCAGGCGGGCAAGCCAGCCAGTCAGGAGTATCCAGCATCGGCATCTGAAGCGACGGGGCCTGTAGGGGCTGGAAATTGACATTTGGCAATGCAAAATTCTGAACGGTGAACTTTGGCAGCGTCAACTTTGGGAGTTGCATCGGCTGCGAAGGTGAAGACTTCTTCGCTACAGCCGGGCCATGCTTCTGAGTCGCCCGGGGAAGGCCTGGCTGAGCGCGTTTCATCGTCGGAGAGCTTGGCCCGTAGGGGCTGTGTTGCGCCGTTTTCTCTTCCGGCGAATGCATTGCGTCTGACATCCATGCGACTCGCTTATGGATTCTTCGGAACGTTGTTGCAAACGGCAACTTGCTCCCGGACTTCTGTGGCATCGTGCGCGGAGGCCTCATCGGTGACGCGGATGAGACCATCGGTGACGGTACCGGATTCATCTCCGAATGGATCTCATTGATTCGGTCCATTACGGGCTGTGGTTCATAGACCAAACTGTCCTGGGCCTTATTCCCCGCATGAGTGGACTTCTCTCCCAGCACCGGAACCGGAGCCAGTTCAGGTATTGGCGGCAGAGATGACGAACTGAGTTTCTCGGAGTCACTATTCCGTGCAATCTCAGTTGTTCCGTCTTCATCCGGAATCATCAAAGGAGAATCAGTGATCGTGTTGCCAATGTCAGAACTATCCAGTCCCGATTCGGCCAATGAATTGTCGATGACAGGCGGGATCAGTGCGGGCTCCATGATCGACGAACCGGGCAGTTCAGGCATTTCGCTGACTGCAATTTCAGGAACCGGCGGCACAGGTGTCGACGGAGAAGAGCCGTACTTCTCATGGATTCGAGAGCGATACTTGTGCCAGCGTTCCGGTTTCTGATCCGCAAGCGGCATCGACGGTGTTGTCGGGCTACCAGGGTTCTCGCTCTGAGACAGCCCCGGGCTTGGGGCTGAAGGTTCACCAAATTCCAGTTCCACTGGAGATGCGGCGCTTGTTGGATGAACCACCAAACGATCACCAGCCGATTCGATGAATGAGATCGTCGGAGGAGATGTTGTGGAGGTTTTCCCATTGTTGGAGGAGTCTGCAGTCGATGCCAAACTCGAACTCTCGAGAGCGACGGGCGGCATTGGCACTTCAGTGGAAGGCACTTCCGGCACCGGCGTTTGCGGGACAGGCTCTGCGGGGTTCATTGGCTTTACAAATGCCGTGTCTCGGTCACCAAACAAATCTTCTGGCGGTAGCCCTCGCACAGCCGCAAAAGTCTTTGAAAGTTCCTGGCGTGTCCGTGCTGATCTGACGGCCGAGAACTCAGTAGGCACTGATTCAGTGGCCGATGATTCTTCGGGACGGCCTGCCGCTGCTACGTTCTGCTCAGAAGCCGGATTGGCATCAGCAGCAAAAAAGTCGGAGACAGTTGGTTCGGCGGATGTTGTTTTTGAGTTGGTCGTTACCGCATCGCTTTTGCTGGCTTCGATCGCTATGGCTTTGCTCTCGATGCTTAGCACCGGAACATCGGAAGATTCCTCTGGCAACGGCTGCTCAAAGCTCAGTTCCGGCAGTGAAGCCGGTGCCTCGGAGTTCGGTTCGACATCATCCAGCGGAGCAAACTGCACCACGGACTCTTCTGTGACTCTGGTTGCGTGTCTTACTCGAATCGATTCAGTGGCCCGTGTTGAATGTGTCACGCGAGGCGATTCATCGACCGTCTCTTCGACGAAGTAACTGATCGGTTCGATTACTGGCACTGTCGTGTGGTCTTCTGCTTCCGCAGCAGGCATCTGAGGTGGACCGATGGGCTCAAATGAGACATCTTCCTCGATGTTGGAATCTGGAGTTTTTGGAGCCGGTGAGGAGTTCCCTTTCGCCTTCGCTTCAGCCTTTACGGCTGGCGACGTTGCTGGTTCTGGGGCACTACTGTCGGCACTTGTGGCACGGACTACAGATGATTCTGCGACGGCAGCACCAACGCCGGAACTCGTGACAGTGTTCGATCCGCTCTTGTGGACCTGATAAGAGAAAACTCGTTGGTCGTCTCGGAGTGCGGACTGCTGCACCTTCATTTCGGCCAGTTTTTCTCGAGTCTCAATCAGCGTCGCCATCAGATCGCCGTTATTGACGTTGATCGTGACTGGCACGGAAACCTGAGGCGTTCCGGCTGACGTTCCGGAAGTCCATGAAGTCAACACTTCAGCGCTATCGTATTCCGAGTTGTCGTAATCTGATGTCGTCGTGACGACTTCGTTGATCGTGCTGCTCTGGGAAGCGCTATGGATAACGTTTTGAGCCGCTTTGTTGGTTGACGTCGAGGCGACGCCGGGTTCAGCGGCAGGAATTCGGCGTTCAGCCGGGTAGAATTCGCCAAATCGATTTCGGAGCTTCTGGTCTGCAGAAGAGACCATCGCTTTATTATCGCTGAAGGAGCGAAGTCGAAACTGCGAAAGGCCACTGAACAAAATCACGACACAGCCGACGATCGTAGCGACAGTCAGTACGGTGATTGATGTTCGGAACGAGTTGTTAGCGTTCATCCGTGTTTCGCCGGCAGGAGATCTGTCTTCGGTCCTGCAGAAAACTGACGGCGCAGGATCGCCTGTCGGTCGTCATCGGCAATCGTCAAAGTCGGACTTTACGGAAAAATCAGAAAAGTCAGCTCAGTTGACGTATTCTACCAATCGGGGGTGTTTGCGGCCTGAAAGCGGTTAGCGCGCGCAAAAATAAACAGCGCGGCAAGGTCCCCTCAAAGCTCCTAGCTTTCCTTACCGCGCTGTTAAGTCGAATGGTATTTCTTTGCTGTCGTTGTGGTCATCGCTTGCACTCCGTGAGTCGATTTCCGCGTCAGCCAGAGAAACATAGGTCGAGGATGCGGTGCGTCAAATAAATGTTGAGAAATTGCTTCGCCCCGCAAAACTCGCCCCATACCGGCTCATTCCGCCAAGTCGTCCGAACCCTTATTGGGCGGCGACTTGATCTATCCGGCGTCGACTTCATCGGGCGTCGCCAATACATCCTGAGTCGCGAACGCTGGATTGGTCGCAAGATCCTGAAGACGGCAGACATACTCACAAAGAAACTCGTTCGCGTGCTGGGCGTCGATGGCGAGACTGTCTGCTCGCAGACTGATCGAAAGCTCGC